>CAZXTH010000150.1:0-2151 GCA_964643585.1 uncultured Pseudoalteromonadaceae bacterium | reverse complement strand
GAAACCCCCGATAATGTTCTGCTGCAGGAATGCCAGCAATTAAAACAGCAAGGTTACACTCTGGCTCTGGATGATTATGCCCATGCTCTACCATGGCAGGCATTCTATCCTTTTATCGATATCATCAAAATTGACTTCCGGACAACCACTGCCAGTACAATTACTCAAATAAAGCAGGCTATTGCAGGCTTTCCTCATATCCGGTTACTGGCCGAAAAAGTAGAAACGCAAGAAGAATACCAGCAAGCACTGGACATGGGGTTCAGCTATTTCCAGGGATACTTTTTTTCCCGCCCGGAAATGCTGCAGAAAAAAGCCTTAGCACCTACTCCCAGTACACTGACAGAACTACTTTATGAAAGCTCAAAAGCAGATGCTGAGATTAATAAACTTGTCAAACTGTTTGAACGCGACGTAAATCTGTCCTATAAACTGCTGCGTTACAGTAATTCAGCAGCATTCCGGCGTAAGTCTGAAATATCCACCCTCAGGCAGGCACTGGTAACTCTGGGGTTGCCTGAACTCAGAAAGTTTCTGTCATTGCTCTACACTCTTCAACTCAACAACAAAAAGCCGGCAATTCTGACTCACTTGTCACTTAACCGCGCCAAGTTTGCGGAAGAGCTGGCCAAAATACATGGTGAAACAGACAGCAGCAAAGCATTTCTAACAGGTTTGCTATCGCTGATTGATGCACTACTTGACCAGCCGATGGAAGACGTGATGAAAACCCTGCCACTGGCTACAGAGATAAAACAAGCTCTGATAAACCATACAGGAATTCTGGCAGATTACCTTAAACTGATAAAACTTTACGAAAGCGCCCGCTGGGCAGAATCATGCGAGATTAGTGCTCAGCTAAAACTTCCTATAGTTCAGGTATTTGATGCTTATTTTACCGCAGTGCAATGGGCGAATGAGCAGCTAAAAGCTCTGGCTGTTTAGCTGCCCGGGAAACCCGCTAACCTTGATTACTCAAAAGACACATACTGGCTAATGCGTGCAGCCAGTTTTTCTCCTATACCTTTAACATTTGTCAGCTGTAATTCATTACCAATCCGGCCATGTTCTCTGATGTGGTCCAGAATAGCCTGCGCCTTAACTTTCCCCAAACCAGGCACGGCAACCAACTCATCCAGGCTGGCTTCATTCAGGTTTAGCTTACCAGGCTGGCGTTCACCCTGCTGTATAATTTCAAGCCCGCCACCGGTTCTGGCAAAACTGTAATTCGCAGCCAGTGTCAGCAAAGCCAGCATTAGTGCTATCAGTAATTTCTTCATATCCTGCTCCTTAAGCATCTGATTTCATACAGCAGTGCCCGCTGTCAGCAACATTATCATCAGTGCACGACAGCATGGCTTCCCTGCTGCCGGTTGTCAGTTAAAAACTGACCACATAAAAATAACACATGCACACAAAAATAAAACAATTATTTAAATAAAAGGTATATTTATTGTTAAATTTTATATTCAGCAGCAATTAAGCCAGACGGGATTAGGCTTTGAGCGTAGTTAAGTGTATTCCACTATAAATTACTGCCATATCAACAGTTCAGTACAGTAGCAAAATGTGGTAAAAGGTTAAGATTACCTGGTTGCATTATATGAGGACACCTCATACAGAGTAATCGATCACCAGTTTCTGTAACTTAAAATTGTTGCAGATGGCAGTGGGAATGATCAGAATTTGTGGAGATAATCATGTTTCGTAACACCGTTTTACTGCTGGCAGCCCTGTTTTGGCTGAGTATTCAGCCCGTGTCGGCTGGCAGCATCACGGAAAAACAAATTACCAAGGAACAAGCAACACAGCTGGCACAACAGCGTTTTCCAGGTAAAATTGTCAGAGTTCAGGCAGAAAAGCGCCATTACAAAGTCAGGCTGCTACAACCTGATGGCAGAGTAGTGACAGTCCTGGTTGATAGCCGGACAGGTCAGGTACATAGGGATGATAATTAATGCGTTTATTAGTCGTTGAAGATGAGCAATTACTGGCAGAGCAGATTAAGAACCACCTTCTGCAACAACAGTTTAGTGTAGATGTTGCAACTGACGGTGACGATGGCTGGTTTAAGCTGTCAGAATACCCTTATGATCTTGCAGTAATTGATATTGGTCTGCCGAAAATGGATGGTCTGACCCTGATTCGTAA
>CAZXTH010000149.1:0-7827 GCA_964643585.1 uncultured Pseudoalteromonadaceae bacterium | reverse complement strand
CATTGCCACGCTGGAAGCCGAACTGATGAAAGATCAGTTTATTCAGGTAAACCGTACGCTAGTCAGCAGTAAAATCAGTGAATTATTCGGCACCGGACTGGCAGCAGAATACCTGCGCCAGATAGCCGATCATGAAATTTATGTGCACGATGAAACCAGCCTGAAACCTTATTGTGTGTCCGTTACCATGTATCCGTTCTTACTGGATGGCCTGACCAAACTGGGCGGCGAATCGCTGGCACCCAAGCATCTGGAATCATTCTGCGGTTGCTTTGTTAATTTTGTCTTTGCCGTCAGCAGCCAGTTTGCCGGGGCTGTCGCCACGGTAGAATTTTTAACTTACTTTGATTATTTTGCCCGTAAAGATTATGGCGATGATTACTTAAATACCCACCGCAAACAGATTGAAAACCACCTGCAGCATGTAGTGTACGCTTTAAATCAGCCCGCAGCGGCCCGTGGTTACCAGAGCGTATTCTGGAATATCTCCGTTTATGACCAGCACTATTTCAACAGTATGTTCGGCAACTTTGTGTTCCCGGATTTCAACGCACCAAGCTGGCAATCGGTAGAACAGTTGCAGTATTTCTTCCTGCGTTGGTTTAATGCCGAACGTAACAAAGCCATTCTGACTTTCCCGGTAGTCACCGTTGCCATGCTGACCGAGCAGCAATGCGGGGGGCCACAATGCAAAGACCAGCAATTTGCGGCTGCCATGGCGCAGGAACTGGCCGAAGGTAATTCGTTTTTTGTTTATCTGTCTGATAACGCCGATTCACTGGCCTCTTGCTGCCGCCTGCGCAGCGAAATCAGCGATAACACCTTTTCCTATTCACTGGGGGCCGGAGGTGTAGCAACGGGTTCAATCAATGTGATTACGCTGAATATGAACCGGCTGGTGCAGGATGGCCGTAACCTTGCCACCGAAGTAGACAAAATCCAGAAATACCAGGTCGCGTACCGCAAACTGATTGAAGAATATCAGGCCGCAGGCTTGCTAACAGTATACGATGCAGGCTTTATTTCACTGGATAAGCAATTTTTAACCATCGGTATTAATGGCATGGTCGAAGCGGCGGAATCACAAGGGCTGACAGCCGGTAACAACCCGGATTATATCCGCTTTGTACAACAGCATTTAAAAGTGATTTTCGACGCCAACAAAGCGGCAAAAGCACAATATGGTTACCTGTTTAATACCGAGTTTGTGCCAGCCGAAAACCTCGGTGTAAAAAATGCCAAATGGGATAAGCAAGACGGCTACGCCGTACCGCGTGATTGCTATAACTCCTACTTTTATGTGGTAGAAGATGACAACTGCACCAATACGCTGGATAAATTTCAGTTACATGGCCGTGAACTGCTGGATTATTTAGACGGCGGCTCGGCGCTGCACCTGAATCTGGAAGAAAAACTCGATCAACCCGGTTATCTGAAACTGCTCAATATTGCCGCCCATACCGGCTGCAACTACTTTTGTATCAATGTCAGAATTACCATTTGCAACCACTGCAACACCATTGATAAACGCACACTGCCCCATTGCCCGGCCTGTGGCAGCGCGGATATCGACTACGGTACCCGCGTTATCGGCTACCTGAAACGAGTATCGGCATTTAGCAAAGGCCGCCGCCAGGAACATGAACTACGCCACTATCATCGACAACAGCAGCACCGGCACCAGCACCAGCAACGTATTGAGGCAGAACAGTCCAGAACTCAACGAGTGGGTTAAATAATACCAGCCCGGAGCATACACTCCGGGCTGGTATACCCAATAGGGGGAATTTAATCCCTGCGGTAGTATGGGTAATAATAAACTCACTATGTACCACATCACTTAGAACCTGTTGATGATTTACTGCGCTTCGATTCTACGGCGTTAAAAACAGGCTTAAAATGCTCATTTACTATAAGTAAACTGCGCTTTTGCGCCTATTTTTGCCTTGTATAATCCTTGCTCGCGAGACCATAAACAGGTTCTTAAGCAGCCTGACATTCCACGCAGGTGAATATTCGCAGAAATATCCCATGCGGGTTGCCAGCCTTTACAGGCAGTACAGCATTATGGATAAAAAACCTGATTTAAAAACAGCCATGCAGCAATTAATCGCCCAGGTTAAAACCGAGCTGCCACTTTATGAGCCTTCTACTTTTATTTGCGGCACTAATACCGACTGTATCGGCTGCCCGAAGAAAATGCTGGAAATGGTAGATACTGAACTCTGCTACTGGGAAAGCGCCATGAAAAAAGGCAACATTCCCAAATTCGATGAACTGCGTCAGTTCGGCAAGCTCTGCAAAAGCGTACGCAAAATGCTGGTCAGAAATAACCTGATCCCGGCAGAAAGCAGAATTCAGGTTAAGTAGTCTTTTAATTATTGCCAGCAAGTGCGGTACAGATTTGGCTAAGCCCTTCATATTTATACGCCACTAAAGTGCTGTCTCACCAACCGGGGCAACTCGCTGCTGCCTATGGCAGCGCTCAGACACTCCCCGGCTGCTTCAAAAACACTTTGATGACCTGATTCAAACGCGTGCAAAACCTTTGCTAAACGCGCCGGAAAGTGTCTGAGCCGCAGGCGAGTTATTCCGGCAAGTGCAGTAAAGGTTTGGCTAAGCCCGGCAAGCTTATACACCACCAAAGTACTTTCTCACCAACCGGTGATAACTCACACCTCAGCCTTGTTTGTTTCACCTTTAGCTGATTTTGTTCTAAGTAACCTATATACAACTTGCGGGCGCAATGCCCATTTATTTCTTATAGCGTTTAACAGTCGTAAATAAAAAGTTATTGATAGTTAGTGTTTTTCTGGTTATTTTGCTGCACAGAAAAAAATATCAAGAAGGCAACTCGCAGACACGACTTGCAGGCACCGAGCCTTCTATTAAATTGTTAGCCAAGGAGAATATATGCCTTTACCCATAGTAGCAATTTGGATCGCAGTTGCCGTGCTAACCGTACTCACTGGCACCACGATCGCTATTAAGTGGGACGACATCGTAGTCAAATTCAAGGGTAAGCGTCTGGTGGTCCTCGGAGCTCGTGGCGTCGGCAAGACGCACCTAGTGAAGTTCCTGAGCACTGGGTCGATCCCAGCCGAGTACAAGCAGACCGTAGCGCCCGAGAAGGTATCATCACGTCGCTTCCAGCTTAAAGAGCTCGACTTGAAATTGAAGGAATCTCTCGACGTGTCCGGCGACAAGGCTGCATACGGCGAGTGGAAGGAGCTCCACGATCAGGCGGATGTAATTTTCTATCTTTTGCGGGCCGATCGACTTATCGCTGGTGACCCCGACGTCGAGGCGCGCGTAAGGGACGATCTCAAGCACATTGGCGGATGGTTGGGGGCTCGCAACCCACGTCCGCGCTTCTTCATCATCGGTACCCACTGCGACTTCGACGCGGAGTTCTGCAGCATGTCGGCCGACAAGATCGGCGACTACGTCGACAACTTTCAACGACTTCCGATCGTTACGGAGCTCGTTGCGCGCGCAGGCGGCGGACAGCAAGCGAAGGTGGTCTTGGGAAGCATGAAGACGATCCATGACACCGAGGCACTCGTCTACCAAGTCCTCATGCAGGTGACCTCATGAAGGAAAAGTTCATCTTATGGGCACAAGCCCTCGACAACTCCTCGCCGGATCACTTCGACGTTCACGGAAAGGACCTCGCACCCAAGGACACAGTCCAGCGTCAGGAGGCTGTGTCGAAGGTGTCGAGCGTAATCAAGAACGGTGTGCGACTCTTCGAGAATAGCGGCGTGCTGTTAACCGCAGACACCTCGTACTTCGTTGTAGAGGTGCCATCTTTGCAGAGGGATCACGCAGGTAGGACTGCGCCACTCGTCTGCTATGGCGATTACAACGCGACAGCCGGCAATGCACTGGGAAACTCGGTTGCCATCGCGCTCGACGGATTCTCGAAGAAGATTGGACGCACCCTGCAGCCCGAGCACCTCGAACTGGCACGATCCTCCTTCGATGCCTTAAAAAAAAAGTCGCTGACGACGAAGGTCGTGCGCATAGTCGGGATCGGGGCAATGGTTCTCTTGGTCATCGTCTATTGGATGGTGCAAAAAAATGGGTAGGCAAGGCTCGCATACAAACGAATACCTCCATGGGCAGCGTGATGAGTACGGTTTCCCACGAACAAATATTGAGTGACTTTCAAACTATGACGACAGGTTCTTTCCCCGATGATCCGAGCAGCCGGAAGGCGGTCTTGGTTCTGCAGCAGCACGACTTGGAAAAGTGCGCGTATGAGCCTGACGCTGCTCAGTCGCTGCTCGACGAGGAGGCTTACGTCCTTCAGTTCCCCGTCCGTCTACAAGGAGAGATGTCGTCGGCACTCCGAAACATCGTAGATACAGGTCTTGCTCGGCCTGGCACGATATTGGTGCAGAGTCCCTTCGATCCTGACGTATACGAGGAGGCCAGCCTCGCACCTCAGCGCTTTGCGCTGGCGAAGCACATGCACTTTTCGATGCTTTGCATGCATCTCGGCGCGAAGGAAGTCAGCGTCGAGCAGATAGACCTCCGGACTAGGTCGGGCAAAACATCCTTTGACGTGAAGGGTGATCGGCCCGGAACTGGCGCACAAGCTTCAGTCAAAGCTGAGGCCGAGGAGCTTGAGCGATTCTGCGCGCAAATGAACCTGCTAGATGAGTTCATAGGCGGACCACCCGATGCTGATGCTGCCGAGCGGCTCCTGCGCCGAACCGGTTTATGGGCCGATCCAAACATGCGCACGCTACTTGAGATGCGTCGCGACGGAGCGAACCAATTGCGGACGCGCAAGCTGGTTTTGAGCCTGTCGAGTGAGGCAAGGAGTAACCTCAATGTTGTCGGGCGAATGAAGGTGCCAGCATTCGTGAGGCTCTCGGCTGAGTACGATCGGGTCGTTAAGGAGCAACAGGATTACACGCTAACTGTCGTGGTGCGATTCTGATGCGATGGCTAACAAGCGCCAGCACACCGCGCCTGCGGCGCTAGACTAGCAACAAGTTGCTCGCCTATGTGCCGGACATTATATTTTTGGAGAATTTAAGTGCACGATTTCGTTGGTAAATGGCGTATTACCTGGATGTCAAACTGGGATCAAGACTACGTAGATTTGGTTGAGCCAGGTTACTTTAAATTTACTGATGACGGCTTAGGAGTACTTGTTTTCGGTGCGGTAAAAGGCTGGGTTGATGCCCGTGTATCTACACGTATACCCTATATGGAGTTTTCATGGCAGGGTGAATGTGAAGGCGATGATCTGTGCGGTCGTGGAAAAATCGAATTCACAACGCCTTTCAAAGGAGAAGGCGAAATATTCATTCATAATGGCGACGAATCAGAGTTCATCATCGAAAGAAAAATATAACAATCGCCTATAAAAACGCGCCCATTGTGCGGCGCCTGAAACCAGAGCATTTGCATGAAATTTATACTAACCCTGTTATTTTTACTGTTGTCTACTGCATCTTTTGCCCATGATGAACGTTTTAGCCTAAGCTCAGAAAAGTTAGGAGAAGATATTACCGTTCAGGTATCACTGCCAGATTCTTATCATCACTCAAATGACTTTTCTTATCCCTTGCTGGTAGTGCTGGATGGCTCCACGCAATTCAGCCATGTAGCATCTGCGGTCCATTTTTACAGTACCTATGCTGTTATACCTGAAATGATTGTTGTCGGTATCAGTACACAGAACCGATTAGCCTATTTTACACATACTGAACCGGAAGCCTTTGCAGGGCGAGCGGGACGCGCCAGTTTACTTACTGACGTCTTGCAGAATGAGTTGTTAACCACATTAAACAAAAAGTTTCGGGTTGCACCATACCATGTTATTGCTGGTCACTCATTATCCGGGTTGTATACCAGTCACCTGGCCGTTAGCAGGCACTCTGCCTTTAATGCTGCAATATCGATTAGTCCCAGCCTTTGGTGGGATGATGCGGTAATTGTCTCGGAGTATCAGAGCCAACATTTAACTAAAACAGCCAAGCCCTTTCGATGGTTTCTGAGTATGGCGACTGAACCAAACGAAATGCCCGAAGCGTTTAACAACATGCTATCTGCTTTAAACACGCATTCAACAGCTGGATTATATTACAGCTATGCAAGGTTCCCTGACGAAACGCATGACAGTACACCTTTAGTTGGCATGGCAAAAGGGTTAAAAGCCGTGTTTTCTGGCTGGAATGCTGTACCTGAAATTGATGTTATGCCTTTAACAGAGCTGACAAAATTCTATGAGGGTAAAGCAAAAGAGTTTGGTTACACTTTCCCCATGTCTGTGCATCAATATAATGTTTATGGCCTTAAAGCAGCTTACGAAGGGAAAGTGGAATGGGGCATTGAGATTTTGGCACAAGGCACCAAGGCTTTTCCTGATTCTGAAATATTATGGGATAGCTTAGCCACAGCTCACAGTTTCAATAAAAACGGACATGCTGCACTGGAAGCCTCTGAACGAGCTATGGCATTAGCCGTTACCCATAATTCTATTTTTATGAATGAAATAAAGGCACAAAATAACCAGATAAAGGCTAAACAGCAGAACATTGCAAAATAAATGTATGAAAAGTTCTGTCACTAACAAAAATTACCGCAACTGAGAACGCTGGCTACGATATTAACCAAAGGCTCTGCACTACATTCAGTAATCAATGCTGATCGTAGTGCCCACCGATGGCGAAGACATAAATGGATTTGTCATCAAAACGGTATATCAACCGATCTTTTTGTGAAATACGCTTTGACCATAAACCTGAGAGGTTATGTTTAAGTGGTTCCGGCTTGCCAAGGCCACTTGAGGGATCGTCAGATCTGAGCATTTCCTTGAGTAACTTGCATAATGCTTTGTGCAAGTTTTTGTCTTGTTCACGCATTTTTTCATACGCGCTCCAAGTATCCCCTTCAAATACCAGTGATCTCATTCATCTGCTCTTTAGTAAGCTTATGGCCTTCACCACGCGAATGCGTTTCAAGAGATTTGGCAATCTGCTGCATCAGATCACGGTTTTGAAGTACGTGCAGGGTTTCCTGCTCCCGTTCCCAATCGTCAGCACTCAGCACGACAAATGCTTCTCCTGCCCGTCGGGTGACTTTTAACGGCTCATGCCTGCTAACCACTTCTTCTACAATGCTTTTCAGATTATCTCTGAATTTATTTACGCTAATAGTATCCATAAAACCTCCGAAAAGTACGGAAATGCCGTACAACTATAAAATAAAGGCCTGAGCAAATGCAAGCATCAGAACAACATTACCGTTTGGTTTTATACATAGCTCTCACACCAACCATCCAGTACGAAACGATACGCCTGTCAGTACAAACAACACCGAAATAATGGTAACCGGTATAATATGCCAGGCCATATCGGTCAGTTTGGCGGCGGATAATTGCGGAATCACTCTAAAGCGGGCATCCAGTGCCAGTAGTACGGTTAGTGTTAGTAAGATCAGTTTAGTCATAATGCCGCGAGCCAGTGGTGAAGAGGTATCCAGCCACAGGCTGGGATTTGGCAGGTAATGATGTGCCAGCATTAGCCCGGTAATCACCTGTATCAGTAACGCTGGCATGCCGATTCTTTCATAGGCGGATTCAAAATCTACCAGCCGCTGCACTGAACGCTGTTTTAGTACGCCGGGTAAAATGACGGTTGCCAGAATCAGATGCCCGCCGGTCCAGACTGTAGCTGCCAGGATATGGGTTGCCAATAAGATGCCGTACATTTACCCTCCCACGATCTGTTTCGGATCTGCTGCACTTTGGTTCTGCGGTGTTAAAAACAGGTTCACAACCAAAGGTTGAACGTACTTTAGTACGGC
>CAZXTH010000148.1:6084-7827 GCA_964643585.1 uncultured Pseudoalteromonadaceae bacterium | reverse complement strand
TAGCGATTGCGGATCCTGACGGTTTCGCGCTTATCAAAATCCACACCGTCAAGATGCTCGATAAAGGTGGTGACAAAGTGCTGGCGGGTTTGCTCGCCGTCACTGACGATATCAATGCCAGCTTGTAGTTGCTCGTGCAATGACAAACTTAGCGCATCTTGTTTCGCTTCAATTAATTCGTCACCTTGTAGTTTCCAGGGCGACCAAAGTTTCTCAGGTTCAGCAAGCCAAACGGGTTTTGGTAAGCTGCCAGCAGTTGAGGTAGGTAATAATCTTTTCATCATCAGTATCTTCTATATTTTTTAATTAAGCGGCGTAACTTGCAGCCCATTGCTCAAGAATGGCCTTGTAAGGCTTTATAAAGCTCTCTTCAGTAAACTTTCCTTGTTTAACCGCCAGTTGTGTACGCTCTTCGCGATCATAGACAATTTGAGTCAATGAATAATCCTGGTATTGCAGGCTTGGCTGATAGATTTGCCCTGCTACTGAATTGGCATTGTAAATCTCTGGCCGGTAAATCTTCTGGAAAGTCTCCATCGTGCTGATGGTGCCGATCAGTTCAAGGTTGGTGTAATCACTCAGCAAATCCCCTGTGAAATAAAAAGCTAAAGGTGCAACGCCATTGGGTGGCATAAAATAGCGCACTTTTAAGCCCATTTTTCCGAAATATTCATCTGTTAACGAATATTCATTTTGCAGGTATTCAACGCCTAATACAGGGTGCTGGTTTGCTGTCCGGTGATAGGTTCTGGTGCTGGCAACACTCAGGCAGATAACCGGTGGTTTTTTAAAGTTATTTTGGTAAACACCAGAGTTTAAGAGATGCTTGAACATCTTTCCGTGCAAATCGCCATAGTTATCTGGTGTACTGAATTGGGCCTGATCTTTATTGTGCTCCAGCAGCAATACGCTGAAATCATAATCCCGTACATAAGAGGAAAAGCTGTTTCCTACAAGGCCCTCGATACGTTCATTCTTCTGGTGATCAACAATGGTTGTTTTCAATACTTCAATGGTTGGAAAGGTATGGCCATTGCCTTCAACGTCAATATCAACAGAAATGATTTCAAGTTCAACCGAATAACGATCGTTTGTAGGGTTATCCCAATGCGCTAAGCTGTTGAAACGATTGTTGATCATCGTTAACGTTTTACGCAGGTTTTCTTGCCGGCTTTCACCTCTGGCCAGATTTGCAAAGTTGGTGGTAAGCCGGGTATTAGCTGAAGGATGATAATTTTCATCGAAGCTAATGCTATTAATGGTAAATGTGAACTCTTGACTCATAGTGATCGGTACCTTAATTATCTTCGATAAAACAGAATTTAAATCTCGTTGCTATTGAAACAGCTATTTTTAGAAGTTTTTGCGTTTAGCCGTCCAGATATCCAAAATATAACCTGCTGGAGTTATGATTTAAAATGGTATATTTTCATGTATCAATGAAATATTTTCATGGGTAGTGTTTGTGATTGAAAAAATACATTTAAGTATTCTCAGGGAAATGGCCCGGCAAGGCTCACTTACGGCTGCGGCAAATAGCCTGAACTTAACGCAATCTGCACTTAGCCACACCATGAAAAAGTTTGAGCGTCATGCCAATGTAAGCTTGTGGCAAAAAGAAGGACGAACAATCCGCTTAACCGATGCAGGACAGTATTTACTTGAACAGTCCGAACGCCTGCTCCCGCAGTTTGAGCGCATTGAAGACAGTTTGCGTCAGTTTGCCAATAATGAAAAAGGCAG
>CAZXTH010000148.1:507-6074 GCA_964643585.1 uncultured Pseudoalteromonadaceae bacterium | reverse complement strand
TTTACGGATTGGGATGGAATGCCATCCTTGCTATCAATGGATGCTGAGTATTGTTCAACCCTTTTTGGCGCAGTCACCAGGTGTTGATATTGATGTAAAACAGAAATTCCAATTTGGTGGTATGGCAGCGTTGTTCAATTATGAAATTGACCTGCTGATAACACCGGATCCGCTGACAAAAAAAACCACAGTTTTTGAACCTGTCTTTCCTTATGAACAAGTCCTGGTGGTTGCAAAAGATAACCCGCTTAGCAGGTATGACTTTATAGAGCCAGAGCAATTAAGCGAACAAACCTTGCTGACTTATCCTGTTGATTTATCAAGACTGGATATTTTTCAACAATTTTTACTCCCCGCACAGTGCATGCCTAAACAACATAAAACGCTGGAATCTACCGATATCATTTTCCAGATGGTTGCAGCTGATCGCGGTGTTGCGGCGTTACCCAAATGGCTGGCACTACAATATGCTAAAAACTTACCGATCCAGATTGTGAGATTAGGCAAGGCAGGAATTCATAAACGTATTTACCTTGGTTATCGTAAGAGTGAACAGCACGATAGACACATAAATACTTTTTTAGCGTTGGCAAAAAACACATCTGAGCTTTTGATAAGCGACTGAACATTATAAATGGCGAGTGCTCTGGGGCTTGCCAGCCGGTTTTAGGCATGGCAATTATTCCTCTATACTCCACTGCGGTTTTATTTATAGGCTTGCTGAATATGGAAAATAGTCTGAGTATTCGCTCTTATACCAAACAGCGGCGCAGCCACGCACATTCGTATCATCAACTGGTGCTACCTATACAAGGGGTGATCAGTATTGAGCTGGCGGGTTACAAAGGTAAGGTTGCTGTCGGTGAGTGCGTGGTTATTCAGTCCGGAGTGCAGCACCATTTTATGGCAGATGAAGCCGCACGTTTTATTGTGGCGGACATGCAAACTTTGCCTGCCAATTTAGTCGCGGTAGATTATATTGTTTTTCCTGTCACCCCGCCTTTGCTCAGTTTCCTTTACTTTGTTGAAAAACAACTGGAATATCAGGTTGATACAACCGTTGAAGAATCTATATTCCGGTTATTTTATCTGTTGCTGGGGCAGCAGGGCTTTAAGCAACCGGTTGATGCAAGAATCAGCGCAGTGCAGGCGTTTATTACTGCCCGGCTTTCAGCAAACCTGCCGATCTCTGAACTGGCAAAAATTGCCTGTTTAAGCCCTACGCAGTTTAAAAAACGGTTCCGGCAAGACTTAGGAATCAGCGTGCACCAGTACATTACCGAACAACGGATGGAAAAAGCCAAAGCACTGCTGACTCATACCGATTTACCGGTACAGCTGATTGCAGAACAGGTTGGCTATAACGATGTATCTGCATTCAGCCGCCGGTTTTCAGCCTTCTTTGGGCTCTCACCACGAAAATTCTTAAGCTAGAGCACCGTATAGTTTAAAAATCGACACCAGCGAGCTCACCAAAATGGGCAGGTAAGGCAAGTTTTTGAAGATTTAGTGGGCCTAAATCAAGAAAATTTCGTGTTGTGAAACATATAAGCAGTAAGATGCTGCCCCTGGCATAAAAGTGGCTTTTTAAGCAAAGAAAGCGTCTTTTCTGCAAAGTCTTATACTTTCGCTTCTATTATGCTTACTGCCTTGATTACGTTGTAAGGCAGCAAGTTTTATATGTACCTGGGAAAAGAGCATAAAAATAACGATGGTAGTTTTGCTATTTTGTTTGCCGCATTTTTATGGGGCACGACAGGCACGGTTGCCAGCTTTGCACCACAAATAAATCCGCTGGCTATCGGGGCCTTTGCCATGGGCGTTGGTGGCTTGCTACAGACACTTTTTGCCAGAAAGATGCTCAGACAGGATTTCCGGTTATTACTTACCTGTAAAAAGAAACTACTGATAGGTGCTATGGCTATCGCTATTTATCCGCTGGCATTTTATAGCTCAATGCGGCTGGCTGGGGTGGCTATTGGCACCGTGGTTTCAATTGCCTCTGCTCCGCTTATAACGGCAATACTGGAAGGGCTTTTTAGCAAAAAAAGCTATATTAACCGGCGCTGGGTAATCAGTTTTGCTTTTGGGGTAGCAGGAATTCTGCTGCTAACCTATACCGAACCGGCTGTGCAGCAGCACAGTGAACAAAATATACAGAAATATACCGGAGTATTACTCGGATTACTTGCCGGGCTGACGTACGCTATTTATTCCTGGGTGGCCAGATCAGTGATTGAAGATGGGGCCCGTTCGGAGTCTGCCATGGGTAGCCTGTTTGGGCTGGGGGCTATTATTTTAATCCCTTCGCTGTTATTCACCGGAGATCAGCTGTTCTCCAGTATGAATAATGCAGCAGTTGCACTATATATGGCGCTGATTCCGATGTTTCTGGGATATATCGCTTTTGGCGTGGGGCTGCGTTCCGTTAATGCCAGCAAGGCGACATTATTGACGCTGTTTGAACCTGTGGTGGCCGCATGTCTTGCTGTGCTGGTGGTCGGTGAAGTGATTCCCCTGGCGGGATGGGTTGGTATGTTGTTTATTACGCTGTGCCTGGTATTGCAAGCCAGAAGAAAAGCTATACCTGCATCTGTTACCGGTATTGTTGCAGAATAGCGGCACTTTGCTGTTGTACTTCTTCTATCAGTGTCTGGGGTTCTAGCACTCTGGCGCTGTTGCCAAAGGACAAAAGCCAGCTGGCTAAGCTGGCCCAGCTATGGGTGTTCAGCGTCAGTACCAGATAGTTATCCTGTTGCATTTCGTGACCGATCCCCTGCCACCATTCCCGTCTGGCCCGGTCAGCTGCAATGCGATCAAAGCGGACTCTGGCCTGCAGAGAGCTGTCTGGGGTGCCCTGACGCATAAACTCCTGAGCATTAAAGTCTTCACGTGGCGTAACAATTTCGCTAAGCAGACGTAGCTGGCTGATTCTGTCTGTCCGGAAGTCACGGTAAGCGTTACGCAAGCGGCACCAGCCAATAAAATGCCAGCGGCCAAGATAATACAGTAAACCTGCTGGCTCTGCCTGTCGTTCGCTGTGTTGCCAGTCTGCGGTTTGATAGCTGAACTGTACCAGTTGCTGGCGGGCAATTGCCTGTTGCAGCAGGCTGAGATCGGCTTGTTGCAATGGCTCGCTAAGTGGCGTTGCCATAGCGCTGGCAAGCCTGTCCAGACGGGTTTTGGCATCAGAAGGCAGCACTGATTTCACTTTATCCAGAGCACTTTGCATCAGTTGGAGATAGTTCTGGCTGGTCATGCGTTGCGCCAGTAACAAGCCAGTACTGAGCGCCATGGCTTCCTGTTCAGAGAAGTTAACCGGTGACAGCAAATAACCTTTCATCAGACGATAGCCCAGACCGGCTTCGGCCATAATGGGAACCCCTGCTTCTGCCAGAGCGGCCAGATCGCGGTATATGGTGCGTATACTCAGGCCAAAATGTTCTGCCATGGATTCCGCGGTACAATATCTGCGGCTTTGCATGTACAGCATCAACGCCAGCAAACGGTCTGTGCGGTTCATTGTTCAGTTCTCTGGTTTATTATCAGGCGGCTGATTTTGCCATCTTGCAGTGCAAATACATACTGCCTGAACTCGATGGCTTGCGGTGCAGTTTTTAATCTGGCCTGCAGATAGGTTTCGCCACGATGTTTCTGCGCTGTAACCACTTCAATTACACCGTGTTGCGAGGGCTGCCTTTGCCAGCGTTTTATGGCGGTATGTCCGGCCCACATCCGGTTTTGCTCCAGTACAACAGCTTCAGGATCAAAACAATATAAAGCAGATTGATGGTCCAGCATGTTCAGTGCCTGAATATAGGCGGTAATTGCAGGTTCCAGAATTAGCATCAGTGTCTCCTTTAACAGGTTCAGGGTCTGTTGAAGATGCTAGTTTGTCGTAGGCTACTGACAACCCTATGTCAGTAGCAAAAGAGAAATATGCTTTTTTTTCAGCGATGAAGGCTGGTTCAGAGTACAACTGCTGTCAGCCGGTATTATCTGGGAGCAGGAGATGAGATCCGCATCAGCAGGCTGATTGCTGCGGTAGAGGTTGCCAGAACGACCACTGCTGTCCAACTGACATTATCCAGAAGCCAGCTGCCTGCCGCTGAGCCGGTAGCCATACCAATAAACACTGTAGTAAAAAATACGGCGTTTAAGCGGCCTCTGGCCGCAGGCTCCAGCCCGTAAACCAGTGTCTGGTGAGCAATAAGGGCGGCTTGAACCCCCAAATCAAAACAAATAACGGTTATAACCAGCAATAGCAACTGCCCGGACAGCGAGAAAAATGGCATAAATAACATGGCAGAAAAAGATAAGAAAACTATCGCCGCACCACCCAGCGCTACGCGCCCTGGCCCCTGTTTGTCGGCCAGCATCCCGGCAAGCGGAGCAATTAGTGCTCCTGCTGCACCGGCAAGTCCGAAACTGCCTGCAACCGCACTGCCTAACTGATAATTGTCGTATAACATTACTGCCAGAGTGGACCAGAAAGCACTGAAACTAATGGCCAGCAAGGCCTGAGATAAGGCGGCCCGCCTTAATGCCGGGTATTGTTGCCAGAGTCGGAATAGTGAGCGCAGCAATGCCGGGTAACTCAAGCCGGTGGTTGGTGTAAAACGTGGTAAAATGCGCCACAGTAACAGGCCACTAAGCCCAATACTGCCTGCTGCCAGCAGGTACAGCATGCGCCAGCCAAAATATTCTGCAACCAGCCCGCTTACCGTGCGCGACAGCAGTATTCCCAGCAATAAACCCGTCATTACGGTGCCGACAATTTTTCCCCGCTGGCCTGAAGGTGCCAAAGCTGCCGAAGCCGGTACAATATCCTGAGCAACGGTTGCCATAATACCTATCATCAAACTAAGCAGTAAAAGCGAGTAGATGCCGGGGCTGATGCCGCTTAATGCCAGAATCAGCATTAATATGCCCGTTTTCAGCAGAATAAGCTGGCGCCGGTTGTAGCGGTCTCCAAGCGGGATAAGCAGAAAAATACCCAGAGCATACCCCGCCTGGGTGAGCGTTGGAATCATGCCGGTCATACTGACGGAGCTTTGTAGTTCGTCACCCATAACCTGTAGCATGGGCTGGCTGTAATAAATTGATGCAACACTCAACCCGGTGGCGGTAGCCAGCGAGAATACCGTTTTGGTTGTAAGTGGTTTTTCTGTGTCCTGCAAAGGCGTTTTTTGGGTATCAGACATTGTTTTACCTAAAGCTGTATAGGTAACAGCTTAGCCTAATATGGCCGGTAAATGGCAAGTAGCAGCCGTGCCTGTGCACTTTAGCACCACAGGCTGTCAGGCTGGAGTAGCGCTATGCCTCCGGCCTGCCAGCCAATCCAGCCCAGAATGATTAGCAGCAGGCAAAACAGGCAGATGAGCACTTTGCGTAATCGGGTATTCATCAGGCAGTGGCTCCGGCCAGCCTGGCTACAGGGCGCTCTTTTATCGGGTAATTCAGAGCCGCAGCGATAAAACATAACGCAACGGAAATTTGCCATACCAAATCATAACTGCCGGTTTTATCGTACAGATATCCGCCGGCCCAACCGCCAAAAAAGGCTC
>CAZXTH010000148.1:0-497 GCA_964643585.1 uncultured Pseudoalteromonadaceae bacterium | reverse complement strand
CCGATCTGATGAAACAAAAACGAAATACCACTAAGCATTGACAGGTTTTGCACGCCAAAGACTGATGCCACAGTACCGTTGGTAAGTGGCACTGTAGATAACCACAATAACCCCATAGCCATACCAAACGCATAAGCAGACCAGGTGCTCAGGGGTAACAGCAGAAACAGAATCATCACAGCGGCTCTGGACAGGTATAGCCAGGTCAGTAACCGGGGTTTGGATCTTTTGCTGCCAAGCCAGCCGGCAATGTAGGTTCCGAAAATATTAAATAATCCAACCAGTGCCAGTACTGTGGTGCCAACACCGGGCGATAATTGCTTATCCAGCAGGTAGGTTGGGATATGAATACCAATAAATACCACCTGAAAACCACAAACAAAGAATCCCAGTGACAACAGCCAGAACCCTTTGTGTGATAGCGCCTCATGCAATGCAGCACTCAGGCTGATACTTTCTGTTACTGATGCTGTACTGCGCGACGGCCCGCTGCGCAG
>CAZXTH010000147.1:0-7885 GCA_964643585.1 uncultured Pseudoalteromonadaceae bacterium | reverse complement strand
TGGTATCCAGCGGTACATAGGCCCCGCCGGCTTTCAGTATCGCCAGCATCCCGATCACCATGTCGGCAGAGCGCTGCACATACAAAGGCACCAGACTGCCATCGCTCACGCCGTGTTGGCGCAACAGATGAGCCAGTTGATTCGCTTGCTGTTCCAGTTGCAGGTAAGTCAGCTGCCGGGCACCGCAGCGCACCGCAATGGCGTCTGGGCTTTGTCTGGCCTGGGCGCTGAATGCCTGATGCACCAGCTGAGGCTGCGCCTGCTGATAAGCAGGCCCGTGTCCACGCAACAATTGCGGCAGCTGCATCTCTTCCAGCAGCGTCAGCTGTCTGAGCTCGGCGTCTGGCATGGCCAGCAGGCTTTGCAGCAACTGATGGAAACTTTGCGCCATGCTCACGATGGTCTGCCCCCGGAACAGGCTGCTGGCGTATTGCCAGATACAATGCAGACCGGCCTCGCCGTCGACGATGGTCAGATTCAGATCAAACTTACAGGTCTGCTCTGCCAGTTCCACACCGCTGATGGTCAGCTCCGGCAAGTCCAGCTCCGGCCGGCCGGCGGCCTGCAGCGCAAAGACCACCTGGAACAGCGGGCTGTAGCTTAAGCTTCTGGCCGGTTTCAGCAATTCCACCAACAAGTCAAATGGCAGGTCCTGCTGACTGAACGCGGCCAGCGTCAGCTGCTTTTGTTGCTGCAGGTAAGTACGGATCGGACAGTCCAGTTCCACTTTGCTGCGCAGCACCAGATTATTGACAAAGAAGCCGACCAACCCTTGTATTTCCGGGTAAGGCCGCCCGGCGACCGGGGTACCGATCACGATATCGCTGTCGTCACTCCAGCGGGCCAGCAGCAGCGCAAACATGCTTTCCAGCAGCATAAACAGCGTCAGCCCCTGGCTGGCAGCAAACTGACGCAAAGCGTCGCTAAGCCCGGCCGGCAACGTCAGTTCATGGCTTTGACCGGCATAGGAGCGTTGCGCCGGTCTGGCATAATCCAGCGGCAGATTGTGCACAGCCGGCAGCTCGCGCAGCTGCGATTGCCAGTAGCGGATCTGCCCTGCCAGTTCGGCGTCTGTGGCAGCCTCGGTGCTATCGTTCCTTTCAACACTTTCGACCGCTTCGGCCGGCTCAGTTGGACCGGCCTGCGGTGTAGCCAACGCCTGCTGCTGCCAACTGGCATAGTCGGCATAGCTGATGCTTAAAGCCGCCGGCGCAAACGCCAGATCAGCCTGGCACCACGCCCGGTAATACTGCATAAACTCCTGCGTCAGGATATCCAGCGACCAACCATCGGCGGCGATGTGATGCAGGTTAAACAACAACAGATGTTCGCTGCCGCTCAGGCGCCAGATACCGACCCTCAGCATCAAATCTGAAGTTAAATCAAAGGGCTGGGCTATCTGGTTCAGCATTTGCCGTTGCAGTTCGCTGCTGCTGAGCCCGACACTGTCGGCAAACAGCTGCACCGGCACAGGGCGCGCCGGCTGACATAACTGCACAGGCTGTTCGCCATCAAGCTGATAAGTGGTACGTAAAATGGCATGCCGGACGACTAACTGATCCACCGCATATTGCAGTGCGGCCATCTGCAGCGTGCCGTTCAGACGCATCGCCACCGGCATATGATATTCCACACTGGAGCCCTGCATCTGATCGATAAACCACAGACGCTGCTGTGGATAAGACAGCGGTGCGCTAACCGTCTGCCGCGGCCGGATAAACTGCCGGTTTTGCTGCTGCGCATCCAACTGCCTGGCCAACTGCTGAATTGTCGGATAATCGAAAAAGTCGCGAATATTCAACCTGATATTCAGCTGCCGACTCAGTCTGCTTTGCAACTTGGTCGCCAGTAGCGAATGACCGCCGCAGGCAAAGAAATCATGCAAAATCCCCAATTGCTCCGGCGGGAGCTGCAGCAATTCGCACCACAGCTGCTGCAACAGCCGCTCGGTCACCGTGACGGGGGCGACATATTCACTGTGCGCGAAGGCCGGTTCAGGTAACGCCCGCATATCCACTTTGCCATTGGCGTTCAGCGGCATATGCGGCAGACACAGATAGCCGGCCGGTTGCATATAATCGGGCAAATCCAGTTTGACGGCATCACGGCATTGGCTGATCAGGTACTCAGCGCTGCCCTCGTAATCTTTGGCCGGGCAGATATAAGCGGCCAGATGCTTGCGCTCGCCCTGACCTGCCACCACCACCAGCGCTTCGCTAACGCTGGGCAACTGCTGTAGTTTGCTGACGATTTCCGTCAGTTCCACCCGGAAACCGCGGATCTTGACCTGCTTATCAACGCGACCGACATAACACAGCTCGCCGTCGGCGCGATAGCGCACCAAATCACCGGTTTTGTATAACCGCAGCGCAGGCTGGCCGGCAAAACTGACACTGACAAAAGCAGCATCGGTCTGTTCCGGCCTTTGCCAGTAGCCGTTTGCCAGCGCATCGCCAGCAATATATAGCTCGCCAACCACGCCGTCCGGTACCAGCTGACGCTGCGGATCAAGCACATAATGACCGTGACCGTCCAACGGCAAACCAATCGGAGCTTCCTCCACCAGCGCTTCAATCCGGTAAAAACAGCTGAAAGTCGTCGTTTCGGTCGGCCCGTAAATATTGTAAAAATTCAGCGGTTTGCCGTGTCTGACCACCTGATTAACCGACACTATCTCTGCCGCATCACCGCCAAAAGCCACCAGCTTCATCTGCGCCAGCGCACCAGGGCGGTGCTGCACCAACTGGTTAAAAATGCCGGACGATAAAAACAACACATTGATGCATCGTTGCTCCAGCGTCTGGCAGAACAGATCCAGATCCAGCAACAGCTCCCGTGCCACAATGCAGGTCTGGTTGCCGTGTAGCAAAGCAGACCAGATCTCAAAAGTCGCCGCATCAAAAGCGTGATTGGCACATTGCGCCACAATGTCGCCATGTTCCGGCTGATAAAAATTCGTCGCCGCGACCAGCGTCAGAATGTTGCGGTGATTGACCATCACCCCTTTCGGCTCGCCAGTGGAACCTGAGGTATAGATGATATAAGCCAGTTGTTGTGCGGCGATCGACGGCAGCTCCTGCTCAGTTCCGGCGGCAGGTAAGGCGTCAAGCAGCAACAACGGACAGCGGCTTTCCAGTTGCGCCAGACCGGCTGCAAACGCCTGCCGACTCAGCAACACGGTTGGAGCGCTGTTTTCTACTATGTAGCGGGTCCGGCTCAGCGGATTGTCGATATCCAGTGGCACATAAACCGCGCCGGCCCGTAATATCCCGAGCATTGCGACCACCATCTCCACCGAGCGGTCCAGATAAAGCCCAACCCGGTCGCCACTGCGTACCCCAGCCACCAGTAAAGCTCTGGCCAACTGCTCGCTTTGCGTTTGTAGTTCAGCAAAACTGAGTTGACGGTCCTGCGCGACATCCGAAACAGCCGTGCGTTGCGGGAACTGGTGTGCCATCGCATCAAACCGGCTGACCACGTCAGGCTGTCCGATGGCCAACGTGGCTGCTTTCGGCGCCGAACGCCACAGTTGACGCTGATATTGTTGCGCCGACAGCAACGGCAACAGTGCCATCGCCTGTTCCGGCCTGTCTGCAATGCCTTGCAGCAACGCAACATAACTTTGTTGCAATGCAGCGATCCGCTCACTGCTGAATAACCCGGTGGCATAGTTCCAGAAACACCGGATCTCCGCGGCCTGATCCAGACAGGCCAGGCTCAGATCAAATTTGGCGCTTTGCAGGGCCAGCGGATAATCCCGCAGCTGCAAGCCAGCCAGGCTTAGCTCTTGCGTCCGGTTATCCAGCATCGTAAACACCAGTTGGACCAGCGGCGAATAGCTCTGGCTACGCTGTGGACTCAGCTGCTCGACCAGCAAATCAAACGGATAGTCCTGATGCTGAAAACTCTGACTCAGCTGTTGTTTCTGCTGCTGCAGGAATTGCAGGAAAGACTGTTGCAGATCGACCCGGTGACGCAGCACCAACGTATTGACAAAAAAACCGATCAGCGGCTGCAATTCGCTGTGGCTGCGGCCGGCCACCGGCGTCCCGATCAGAACTTCCTGCTCACCGCTGAGTCTGAGCAGCAACAAGGCAAAAGCCGATTCCAACAGACTGAACATCGTGACCTGTTGCTGCTGCGCCAGTTGTCTCAGTTGCTGACTGAGTTCAGCCGGCATGCTGAATTCGGCCACGGCGCCGGCAAACTGTTGTTGAGCAGGCCGGCGCAGATCTGTCGGTAAGTTGTGTAAATGCGGCGCGTCCGTCAGCAACTGACGAAAATAGGTCGCCGCCTGCTGACCGGCCGGGCTCTGCAGATAAGATTGCTGCCAGCTGGCGTAATCCAGATATTGTAGCGTCAGCGGTTTCCAGGCTTCATGCGACAGTCCGAGCACCTGTTGATAAGCCAGCATCAGATCGCGGCTGGCTACCGCAAAAGACCATTCATCGCAGGCAATATGGTGCAGCACAAACAGCAGCACATAACGAGCAGTGCCGAGCGGCTCTACTGCCGGTTCGGTTTCGAACAGGTAGCACCTGACAGGCAGTTGCTCGCTGAGAATAAAAGGCTGCTGACTCAACTCTGTCAGCTGTGCCGACAGCCATTGCGCCGGACTCAGCCCTTGCTGCTCTGCCTGCCGTTGTAGCTCACCAGCGCTGACAAATTGCAGCAGAGGCTGCGCGCCAGCCTCTGCCGGCGACAACAGACGCTGGCGCGGTTCGCCTTGCTCTTCCAGATACAGACTGCGCAGGATTTCGTGGCGGGTCACCAGCATCTCCAGCGCCGTTGCCAGCAGCTCCGGCCGTAACGACCCGCTCAGCTCAAATGCGCTGAACATGTTGTACTGCGGGTCAGGGCCCGTCATTTCATTGATAAACCACAGCCGCTGCTGAGCATAAGACAAGGGGTAACTGGCCATATCGCGGGTGACGGTGCGGATCGCCGCCATTTGTTGCTGCTGACCCAACCAGGCGATGATCTGCGGCTTCAGTGCCTTGATTTGCGCCAGCCGTTCAGTGGTCAGCCGCTGTTTGTCGCCCCGTACGGCCAGCTCACTCTGGCCGCTCAGTTGCAGCCTGATATTGTCCGCCGCCAGTTGCTGTAATAATTGATGCACCAACATGATCTCTGACATGTCCCTGTCCTCCTACAACAAGACTTCGGTTTCGTGGGCAGCTAACTCGTCATGCTCAGTCGCAAGGGCTGCGGCACTAACCCGCTGCAGATCGATATAAGCAGCGAGTGTGGTCAGAACCTGATTGTCGTACAGCTCGGCAAAAGGCACTGCGACGCAGAACTCCTGCCGGATCTGATGCAGCAGACGGATCGCTAGCAGCGACTGTCCACCCAGTTCAAAGAAACTGGCATTGGCGCTGACGGCATCAGGAAGTTGCAACAGCTGCTGCCACAGGATAGCCAGACGCTGTTCAGTCTGGGTTACCGGCGGCAGATAGCAGGACTCCGACCGTACCGACATGGCCGGCAAGGCTTTTTTATTGACTTTACCGTTGATCAGCAAAGGCAGGCTGTCCAGCAACTGAATTTGCGTTGGGATCATGTACAGCGGCAAGTGCTGCCGTAAGTCGGTTTTGAGCTGGTTGATAAACAGCGCATGCTGTGCCGGCCCGACTGGCGCAGCCGGCACCACATAAGCCACGATGCGGCTGCCCGACGGGTCGCGCTGTGCCATCACGACCACGTCTTTGACTTCGGACAGTTGCAGCAGCCGGGCTTTTATCTCGCCAAGCTCAATCCGCAACCCATTGATTTTGACCTGGTCGTCCAGTCGTCCCAGATATTGCACCTGTCCATCAGGCAGCCAACGCGCCAGATCGCCGGTTTTATACAGTTTCGCCTTACTGTCTTTGCTAAAAGGGTTCGCTATGAATTTCTGGGCCGTCGTGTCGGCCAGATTCAGATAGCCTCTGGCCAGGCCGGCACCGCCGATATGCAACTCCCCTTCAACACCGACCGGCAACAATTCGGCATCTTCGTTCAGCACATAGAGCTGGCTGTTAGCAATCGGCTTGCCGATAGGGACAAAAGACAGTCCGTCCGCCGGACTACAACGCCAGTAACTGGTTTCAATCGCTGCTTCCGTCGGCCCATACAGGTTGTAGTAGGCGCTACGGGTTCCACTGGCGAAGAACCGGTCATTCAGTTCTTTGGACATTTCCTCGCCGCCATTGATCACCAGCCGCAGCGACTTGCACTGCGCCAGTTCAACGCTGTTTAAAAAGGTGCTGAGCATCGCCGGCACGAAATGCGCCACTGTCACCTGCTCTGCAATCATCAGTTGGTGCAGATAGTGCGGGTCCTGATGCCCGCCAGGTTCGGCCAGTACGATGCAGCCGCCGCTGATCAGCGGTGCCATAAACTCGCAGATGGAAATGTCGAACATAAAAGGCGTTTTTTGCAGGAACCGATCGGTTGCGCCGAAGTTGAAGAACTCCTGCCCCCATAACATCCGGTTGACCAGTCCGCCATGAGTACACATCACGCCTTTGGGCTGGCCAGTTGAGCCTGAGGTATAAAAAATGTAAGCCAGATGCGATGCCAACAAGCCGGTATCGGCCGGATTATGTGCCGGATAAGTTGACAGTTCGGCGGCAAATTGCGGGCAATCCAGTGCCACCGAACGGACCAGCTCGGCGGTCACTGACAGATGCGCCTGCTGACCAAGCACCAGCGGCAACGCGGCATCTTTGATCATGTACTGCAGCCGTTCTGCCGGCAACGTCGGCTCCAGCGGCACATAAGCAGCGCCGGCTTTGAGCACAGCGACAATCGCCACCACCAGCGTCAGCGAACGCTGCATGCAGAGGCCGACCGCCATATCGGGCTGCACTCCCTGCGCCCGCAGCCAGTGGGCTAGCTGGTTCGCCTGTTCGTTCAGTTGCTGATAGCTCAGGCTCTGCTGCCCAAACACTGCCGCAACCGCCGCCGGCGATCGCTGGACCTGCTGCTCGATATAACCGGCGATACAGTCATCTTGCGGCCAGGCCTGTTCGGTCGCATTCCACTGCTCCGACAGCAAGCGGCACTCCGCTTCACCTATAAAGTCGGCCTGACGCAGCACACCCAGCTGTCCCTGAACCAGACTCTCGACGATCCGCTGGTAATAACCGACAATCCGCTGCAGGAATTCCGCCGGGAAAATCTGTTGCTCGACATCAAAACGGACTTCATAACTCGGCTGACCTGCACCCGGCATTTTGTACACTTCGACGCTGAACAGATAATCTTTGTCGTCAAAAGCACGGCCGCTTTCTACCTTCAGCCTGCTGTCGATCTGCTCGTACTGGTGCAATTCCACGTAGTTGAAAATGGCCGCGGCAAAATCCAAACCGGTGTCCTGTTGGACGGCCGCCAGCGGGTAATGTTTAACCTGTTGGATCTCCTGCGCCTGCGCATGCACCGCCTTAACCAACTGCGCCCAGTTTTGCCGGCCGACATGCAGCCGAAACGGTAACGAATTTAAGAACAGTCCCAGCGTATGTTCGCTGCCGGCAAACTCCGGTCTGGCATTGACAACCACCGACGTCGCTACGTCTTTTTTGCCCGACAGCACCGACATCAGCACCAGATAAGTCGCCAGCAGCACACTTTTCTCAGTCACCTGCCATTGCCGGGCCAACTGCCGGATCTGCTGGGCGGCGTCGCCTTCCAGCGTGTAATTGTATCTGTGGGTACTTTGTTTGCTACGACCGCTCCACCAGGGCACTTGCGCCTCGGCCAGCAATTGCTGCCACCAGTCCCGATGGTGCTGGTCTTGCAGCGCCTGTTGCTCCAGCCAGCTGAAATACTTGTATGGCAAGGCCGCCGGCAGCGGGGCTGCTTGCCCGGCCGGCTGCTGCAACAGGCGCTGCAAGACCAGCACCAT
>CAZXTH010000146.1:0-7928 GCA_964643585.1 uncultured Pseudoalteromonadaceae bacterium | reverse complement strand
CGCATCGATAAAATGATTTACCGTTGAACCGGTACCCACGCCGACGACGGTATTGGCAGGAATAAATTCCAGTGCTGACCAGGCAGCTTTTTTCTTCATTTCATCTTGCGTCATAAAGCATCAACATCCGTTTAGCCATAAAGACGGATATTATACTGAAAGCCTGCTCAGACAGAAAGCATATAAACGGCAGAATAAAGCCTGATTTAGCAAAACTGCCAGATTTTCTGTGGGGTGAGAATAACCGGTAATGGAACATCCCAGCTTTCAGCAGGCAAGTGCTCTACTTGCTGGCAGTCATGGGCAATACCTGCAATCAGCGGTTGTGGTTTATTGCGCCAGGAGGCAAGTGTTCTGTCGTAAAAGCCGCCGCCCATTCCAAGGCGGTTACCTTGTTTATCGAAGGCTACCAGAGGTGTCAGAATCAGATCCAGTTCTGCAACCGGCCGGATTTTATGACATTGCAGCTCAGGTTCGTTGATACCAAAGCGGTTGGGGAGTAACCCTGTTTCGGGCTGATATTCAATAAACAGCAGATTACCCGCAGTGAAAGGATGCAGCACCGGTAAATATAATTGCTTACCTGCTTGCCATAGCGCATTAATTAATGGCCCGGTATCCAGCTCACTATCATTGCTGAGATAAATTGCGATCCGTTGATGCTGAGTGAGAAGAGCACAGCTGAAAAACTGTTTGACCAGCTCGGTTGCAGCCTGTTGCTGCTGCTGAGAACTGAGAGCTCTGCGGCGTTGACGAAGTTGTTGCCTGAGAGTTTGGCGATAAGACATAAAATCTCTGCCCGGTGGAGTTGTGGGAGTTCTCCGGAATGCCGTGTTGAATTTTAGCCCTTGAACCCAAGGTTCAAGGCGGGAGTCAAATGATCACCGTAGGCTTCCCGGTACAAGCCGGGCCTGCACAATAGCAATCCAGAAGAATCCCTTTTAAAAACAATTATCGGCTCAGGGACATCAATCCAATCACTAACAACCCAGAGAACGTGTTAAGTATAACACTTGCTGTTCTGTTGTATAAGGGGGATTCCAAAAGCAGAAGAGCGTTTGCCGGGTTTTCACTCAAACGGCTTTGTAAAGTTGGCGCCTACAGCCAGCAGTGATAGGATATCTGGCAGCTGAATGACGAGAATGAAACACCATGTCTAAACCCTTTTCCCTTTCTTATGACCAGTGGGCTACACAACTGGACCAGGCTTTTGTAATGGCTTCGGCAGCAGAACTGCATGGTTTAATCTGTGGTTTACTTAGCGCCGGAGTAAAAAACAATGCAGAGCAGCTATTACCGGTGCTTTATGATTTTTTGAATGATGGTCAGGCGTTGCCTGTAGCGGTAAAGCAGCAGGTTATGCAATTAGCTGATGAAACAGCAGAACAACTGGGGCAGAGCGATTTCTCATTTGGCCTGTTATTACCCTGCGATGATGATAGCCTGACTGAGCGGCTGGAAGCCATGATTGAATGGGTTCAGGCATTTCTGGTGGGGTTTGCCATACAGCAAACAGATTTGTCGCTGGTATCGGCTGATGTACGTGAAGCCATAGAGCAACTGACGGAAGTCACCAAAATTGATATTTACACTACCAGTGATGGCAGCGCGGAAGAAAATGAAGAAGCATACTTTCTGGTGATTGAACATATCCGGCTGATGGCATTTACCTGTTACAGTGAAGTCGGGCGCAAGTTTCAGGCAGTAGCAGTAAGCAGTAAGACGTTGCATTAAACCCGTTTCTTTGATGATGTTGATGTAGCGCATAACACCATAGGTATGGCAGATGATAGGGTTTGACATTGTCTCTGTATTACACAGCGGAACAGAATATGGAAACAATAACTGATTTTGACATCGTTATTGCTGGCGGGGGCATGGCTGGTGGTACTCTGGCATGGGCATTGTCCCGCCGGTTACCGCAGTTAAAGTTGGCTGTAATTGAACAGCAGCCGGCAGATATGCCGTCAGCCAGTTTTGATAGTCGCAGTATTGCTCTGGCTGCCGGTAGTGTTGCTTTTCTGCAGCAATGGGGGTTATGGCAGGAGCTGGAAGCCAGTGCCTGCCCGATTACTGATATTCAGGTGTCAGACCGTGGCCATTTTGGTAAAACCTATCTTAATGCAGCAGCATACAAGGTACCGGCATTAGGGCATGTGCTGGAGGTTGAATACCTGGGGCAGCTATTACAGCAACGCCTTGCTGAAAAAGATGTCAGGCATTTTCAGCCGGATAAAATCGAAAGTCTTTCACAAGAACAGGATTTTTGCCGGTTGCAATTATCTGGCGGGCAGGAGATCCGCAGCCGCTTATTAGTTGTAGCGGAAGGTGGCTTATCTCCAACCCGGCAAATGGCTGGTTTTAGTATCAGTGAGCAGCCTTACAATCAAACCGCGGTTATCGCTAATCTGGGGCTGGAAACACCGCATCATAACAAAGCCTTTGAGCGTTTTACTGCCGATGGCCCGATAGCGCTGCTGCCATTACCCAAGCAGCGCTATTCACTGGTCTGGACTTGCCGGCCACAGCAGGCGGCCGAGCTGATGCAATTGTCTGAGCAGGAGTTTATTACTGCGGCACAACAGGCATTTGGTTACCGGGCTGGGATTTTTATCCGGGCCGGACAACGCGCCAGCTATCCGCTTAGTTTACGAAAAGCCGGGCAGGTATTCCGTCATCGTGTCGCTTTGCTGGGAAACAGTCTGCATAATGTGCATCCGATAGCCGGACAGGGGTTTAACCTGGCAGTAAGAGATATTGCCCAGTTACTGAAGTTGTTGCAGTTACAGCCAGAGGATGCGGGGAGTTATACATTGTTACGCACTTATGAGCAGGCCCGGTTGCAGGATATGCAGCGGGTATTGTGGCTGACTGATGCACTGGTAAGAGGCTTTTCCAATTCTTCACGTTTAATGGCATTAGCGCGTAATACCGGTTTGCTGAGCATGATGTTGTGTGATGAACTGAAACAACCGCTGGCGGAACAAGCAATGGGATTCAGGACTTATTATGCGTAATGTGGATATTACTATTGTTGGCGCTGGCAGTGCCGGGTTAACACTGGCGTTATTGCTGTCAGAATTGCCGTTGCAGATTGCGCTGGTTGAAAAAGGGCTGGCGCCTGAGCCAGCAGAACCTGAATACCGGCGGGTTAGTGCACTGAATCTGGCTTCTCAGCGCGTGCTGGAGAAAGTAGGTGCCTGGCAGGGAATTGCTGCGACTGCTGCAGCTTATCAGCAAATGCAGGTATGGGAGGCTGATAGCTTTGCCCGTATTGATTTTGATGCCGCCAGTGAACAGTTAGCGGCGTTAGGCTGGATTTGTGACAATGAACAGATCCGCCAGCAACTGTTGCAGCAAGCCCGGCAGCGCAACAATATTCATTGTTTGTTTGATGCTGAAATTCGTCAGTTGGAACAAAGTGAACGGGAAGTTTTGCTCAGCCTGGATGGAGAGCTGTTACTAACCAGACTGCTGGTTGGGGCGGACGGCGTTAATTCTTATATCCGGCAGCAGCAACAGATGCCATTGACACACTGGGATTATGATCATCAGGCTCTGGTGACGGTCATCAAGACTGCAGAACCTCATAATCATACTGCCCGGCAAGTGTTTTTGCCTGAAGGACCTTTGGCTTTGTTGCCATTGCCTGATTCTCATCAATGTTCCATTGTCTGGAGTACCAGCCCACAACGTGCAGCCGAACTATTGGCGTTATCACCCGAGGCTTTCGGCCAGGCTTTGACTGTTGCCAGTCAATCGGCGTTGGGGCTGATTACTGTGACAGATACCTGCCAGTGTTTCCCGCTCAGAATGCGTTATGCTGCCGATTGGGTTAAAGGACGGGTTGTGCTGGTAGCCGATGCGGCACACAGCATTCATCCGCTGGCCGGGCAGGGTATGAATTTAGGGCTGATGGATGTTGCTGCATTAGCAGAACTTATAGGTCAGCAAATTGCTGCTGAAAAAGACATCAGTGACCCGCGCATTTTACGCCAGTATGAACGCTGGCGTAAGGCTGAAGCTCAGACGATGATTGCTACGATGGAGCTGTTCAAGCGCGGTTTTACCACATCGCAACCATTAGTAAAACTGGTCAGAGGGCTTGGTATGAAAGCATTTGACCAGTTGCCGTTTCTGAAGCGCACAGTAATAAATGCTGCTTTGGGTAATAGTGGTGACTTACCTTTAATAGCACGCCCTGTCACAGGGACAGGCTTGTAAGCTTCGCAACATGCAGCAGGTTTGTTGTTTTATTATGCAGTAAAGAGCCAGGATTTTCAGCAGATCAGACCTCCTTTGTGCAGGGCTGTAATATCACGGCTCTGTTTTCACATTATAATAAGTAATCCAAAAGGGGCTGTTTGCCGCCGGTGCCTTGCGCTATAATCCAGACGCCTTTTTTACCTGCAGGAACAGTAGGGTTTTTAACCCGTTGTTTCGTAAGAAATTTAAAACTGTACCTGCAGCATTATGACAAGCAGGAAAATAAGAATGGCCCAACAAACCGTATTACACGCCAAGCATCTTGAAGCTGGCGCCAGAATGGTTGATTTTTTTGGCTGGGATATGCCAATCAACTATGGTTCACAAATCGAAGAACATCATGCTGTGCGTCAGGATGCGGGCATGTTCGACGTTTCCCATATGACAATTACTGATCTGAAAGGTCCTGATGCCCGCGCGTATTTGCGCATGCTGCTGGCTAATGATGTAGCCAAGCTTACTGTTCCGGGTAAAGCACTGTACTCTGGCATGCTGAACGAACAGGGTGGTGTTATTGATGATGTTATTGTGTACTTCCTGCAGGAAGATTTTTTCCGTATTGTTTCTAATTCTGCTACACGTGACAAAGATCTGGCCTGGTTCCGTGAAAAATCTCAGGGTTATGATGTAACGTTTACTGAGCGTCCGGAATTTGCGCTGATTGCCGTTCAGGGGCCCAATGCCCGCGCTAAAGTAGCGACAGTAATCACAGCCGAGCAACAAGCTGTGATTGAAGGCATGAAACCTTTCTTTGGTAAGCAGGCCGGAGAGCTGTTTGTGGCGACAACCGGTTATACCGGTGAAGATGGTTATGAAATTGCTGTCCCTGCTGAGCAGGCTGCTGGATTCTGGCAAAAGCTGGCTGATGCCGGGGTACGCCCTTGCGGATTAGGCGCGCGCGATACGCTGCGCCTTGAAGCAGGAATGAACCTGTATGGTCAGGATATGGATGAAACCGTATCTCCACTGGCCGCCAATATGGGCTGGACTATTGTCTGGGAACCGGCAGACCGCCAGTTTATTGGCCGTGCAGCACTGGAACAGCAAAAAGCCGCAGGTACAGAAAAGTTGGTTGGGCTGGTAATGGAGCAAAAAGGTGTACTTCGCCATGGCCAGCGCGTCGTTGTTTCTGGCGGTGAAGGTATTATTACATCAGGGACTTTCTCTCCGACATTGGGATACAGTATTGCTATTGCACGGGTACCTGCTTCTGTTACAGATACAGCAGAAGTGGATATTCGCGGTAAGATGGTTCCGGTTAAAGTGGTTAAGCCGTCTTTTGTCCGTATGGGCAAAAAAGTCATCTAAACTAACAAACATAAATAAAGTACAGCAGCTGAGGAATTAACATGAGCTCAATCCCTAAAGAATTAAAATACGCACCAAGCCATGAATGGGTTCGCCATGAAGGTGATGGTATTTATGCGGTGGGTATCACTGAACATGCGCAGGAGCTGTTGGGTGATATGGTATTTGTTGAATTGCCTGAAGTCGGCAGTTCTGTATCTCAGGGTGATGATTGTGCTGTTGCAGAATCAGTTAAAGCCGCTTCAGATATTTATGCGCCAGTGTCAGGTGAAATTGTTGAAGTTAACGAATCGCTGACTGATGCACCTGAACAGGTAAACAGCAGCCCGTACCATGATGGCTGGATGTTCAAAGTTAAGATTTCTGATGAATCTGAACTGGCAGGTTTGCTGGATGCAGAAGGTTATCAGAACGTTATCGACGAAGAGTAAAACCTGCTTTGTCGCCTGTTTTCATTGTATAACCTTTGCTGGTAAGCCATAAACAGGCCCTTAGCCCCAGTGTAAACCTGCTGAATTTGCAGTATCCGGGGCTTTATTATTTACAAAGCAGAACGCCGTACCAACACCAGGATACCTAAAGCATGACCCATTCCGCAGTGAAAACCCTGACACAACTTGAGAATCATCAAGAGTTTATTCAGCGCCATATCGGACCTGATACCGCTGAAACAGAAGCAATGCTGGCAGAGCTTGGCGTCAGCACTATTGCTGAACTGATTGCCCAGACTGTTCCATCGGATATTCGCCTGCCGGCACCTCTGGCTATTGGCGGCAGTCGCACTGAAACTGATGCTCTGACATACCTGAAGCAGGCAGCAGCTAAAAACAAAGTGTTCAAGTCTTATATCGGCATGGGTTATCACCCGACATTAACACCAAATGTTATTTTGCGTAATGTGCTGGAAAACCCGGGTTGGTACACTGCATATACTCCTTACCAGCCAGAAATTGCTCAGGGCCGTTTAGAAGCGTTGCTGAATTTCCAGCAGCTGACATTGGATCTGACCGGAATGGACTTGGCCAGCGCTTCACTGCTGGATGAAGCAACTGCTGCTGCAGAAGCCATGGCACTGGCAAAGCGGGTAACCAAGAATAAATCGGATACCTATTTTGTGGCTGATGATGTGCATCCGCAAACGCTGGGTGTGGTAAAAACCCGTGCCGAAATGTTTGGCTTTAATGTCATCGTAGGTAAAGCTGCTGATGCGGTTAATCACGACGTATTTGGTGCACTGCTGCAATACCCTTCAACTACCGGCGATATTCGTAACGATGCAGCCCTGATTACTGCACTGCAGGCTAATAAAGCTATCGTTGCGGTAGCAACCGATCCACTGGCGCTGTTATTGCTGAAATCACCAGGTGAGCTGGGCGCAGATGTTGTACTGGGTTCTGCTCAGCGTTTAGGTGTGCCAATGGCATTTGGCGGCCCGCATTCAGCATTCTTTGGTACGCGCGATGCTTACAAACGTTCTATGCCTGGCCGGATTATCGGTGTCTCTAAAGACCGTCGTGGCAATGCCGCCCTTCGGATGGCAATGCAAACGCGTGAACAGCATATCCGCCGTGAAAAAGCGAACTCTAATATTTGTACTGCACAGGTATTACTGGCCAATATCGCTTCTTTCTATGCGGTATATCATGGTCCGCAGGGGCTGAAAAATATTGCTGAACGTATCCACCGCTGTGCTGATCTTTTTGCTGCAGGCTTGAAGTCGCATGGCGTGACTATTGAAAACCAGCATTGGTTTGATACGCTGACCTTTAAAGTAGCAGACCGTAATGCAGTTATTCAGCGCGCGCTGCAAGCGGGTGTTAACCTGCGTACTGATTTACCGCAAACGTTATCTGTCAGCTTCAATGAAGCAACATCTGCTGCTGATATTACTGAGCTATTTGATATTGTGCTGGGTTCGGGCCATGGCCTGAATGTAGCAACGCTGGATGCAGAACTGGTTAAACAAGGTTCTGCCTCTATACCGGCAGACTTGGTTCGCACAGATGCGGTGCTAACCCATACTGTGTTCAATCAGTATCATTCAGAAACTGAAATGCTGCGTTATATCAAACGCCTTGAAAACAAAGATCTGGCGTTGAATCATTCGATGATTTCACTGGGTTCGTGCACCATGAAACTCAATGCAACATCAGAAATGATTCCGATTACCTGACCTGAATTCTCTTCGCTGCACCCGTTTGTGCCAAAAGACCAGGCTAAAGGCTATTACCAGATGATTGGTGAATTGTCTGGCTGGCTGGCCAATATTACCGGTTATGATGCGATTTCCATGCAGCCTAACTCTGGTGCACAGGGCGAATATGCCGGTATGATCGCGATTCGTAAATATCATG
>CAZXTH010000145.1:0-7959 GCA_964643585.1 uncultured Pseudoalteromonadaceae bacterium | reverse complement strand
CCGCGCGGCACCTTGCGCGTCAGTGTGCCGCTGGCCTTTGGCCACCACTACGCCGCGCCGGCCTTGCTGGGCCTGGCGCAGCGCTTTGACCAGCTGCAGATCGACATCCCGTTTTGAAAATACTGCTTTAATACGATTTTTATAATCATCGCCATAACTGACTGTGGTGAACTCGCGCAGCCGGATTTTAGTGTCCAGTCCGTCACCGCTGAACTCGCATAGCGCAACATCCAGACCATCCAGCGAGGTACCACTCATCAAGCCAATAATACGCCGGACCGGGCTGGCTGAAATATCAGCTAATTTCTTTATATGTGGATGCACAAAATATCCTCAAGTATCACGAAGTGGTGAATAATCTTTACAGTATAGGAATGAATAATTTATTCCTCAAGAACAAATTTTCAGCTAAATAAAATTGCATAATCTCATCAAATTGAGTATATATTCACGAAGCGTAACAGGCACACGTATAAAAACTACTGTTTGCGCATACCTGCAGCAAGCGGGAAGCAGGATATTTGCAGCTATTTGCGGTTATTATGCAGATAACATGCGATATATAATACACAACATGGGGTAACAGATAATGACTCATCATAAAGCAAGTCACCACAGTCCTTTGTTAAATCGTTCTACTAAAATTGCTCTGGCAGTACAGATTGCTTTACTGAGTCATACTGCTATGGCCCAACAGCCAGCAGCTGAGCAAGAAAGTAGCGCGAAAACAGAAGTAATCACTGTAACCGGTTCACGTATACCAAGAACTGAACTGGTTGCTACCAGCCCTGTAGCATCTGTAGATGAAGTACAGATCAGACTGGACCGCGCAGTAAACGTTGAAGATATTACTGCCAAACTGCCTCAGGCAGCTGCAGGTGCAAACAGTACCGGCGCGACCGTAGGTGATTCGCTGGGTTCTTCCACAATCGACCTGCGTGGCCTTGGCCAAAACCGCACACTGGTACTGATTAACGGCACCCGTGCTGTTCCGTTTAGTTTCCGTAACTCTGTTGACGTGAATACTATTCCTGCCGGCCTGATCAAGCGGGTTGATGTACTGACTGGCGGTGCTGCTGCAGTTTATGGTGCAGACGCTGTTTCCGGTGTTGTTAACTTTATTATGGATGACAAGTTTGAAGGCCTTGAGCTGTCAGCCAGCTATGAAGCACCTGCTGATGGCGGTGAGAAATACAATACTGAAGCTATTTTTGGTGGTGAAATCGCTAACGGCCGTGGTCATATCACAGGCTATATCGGTTACTCTGAGCGTAAAGCATTACTGGCCGGCGATCGTGACTGGGCAATGCACAACAGTACATCGATGATCAACACTGGCGGTTTTTATACTGATGTTGCATCTGGAAATACATTTGGTATAGATAACAGTGGCAACGTTACCGCTGGCCGCAATACTGTTAACTCAGTCAGCGAGCGTTTCCTGATCCAGCCGATGGATCGTGTTTCTGCAGGTATGTTCTTCAACCTGGATCTGGCCGATAACGCAGAACTTTATGGCCGTGCTCTGTATTCACAGGTAAAAGTTAAAGGTGCAGGTGCCAGTGGCCAGCTGCCTGTATCAGTAAATGAAGTTGTAACGCTTACCAGCGACAACGATTATATTCCTGCTTCAGTACGTAATCAGCTGACATTTGACAGCAATGGTGAAGCTCTGGTTAACGTAGAGCGTAATCTGGGACTGGGTGTTCAGCATACCAAAGCAGTACGTGATTCTGCACAATTTCAGTTAGGTCTGCGCGGAGCACTGACAGATAGCATCAATTATGATGTTTATGCTCAGTATGGCCGTACAGATGAAACGTCAACTATCTATAACAATGCTTATAAAACCAATGCTAATGGCTCAAGCCACTTTGGCAGCATTGCAAACAGCGTGGATCTGTTTGATCCGAACCTGGACCTGAGATCTTTCAGCGTACCTCTGCTGTACTCAAACCGTGAACGTACCCAACAGGTTATGGCAGCTAACATCTCCGGTGATTCCAGCCCACTGTTCGAATTACCTGCCGGTTTTGTCAGTTATGCTGTTGGCTATGAATATCGTAAAGAAACCGGACTACAAACACCTGGCGATGCGTTCCGTAACGGTACCAGCTTTGCTGCAGTCAGCGTATTCGATATGGATGCCAGCTTCGACAGTAAAGAAGCTTATGTAGAAGTACTGATTCCATTACTGTACGACCTGCCATTCGCGGATCAGGTAGATTTCGAAGGTGCGTACCGTATTTCCAGCTATTCAAACACTGATGCTGAAAATACCTATAAATTCGGCCTGAACTGGGCTGTTAATAGTGATTTAAGAATCCGGGCTTCTCATCAGACTGCATTCCGTGCACCGAACCTGGGTGAATTCGCCAGTCCGATAACGGCATTATCTCTGGCTCTGTTTGACCAGACCAGCGATCAATTCGTACCACGTTTTGCCGGCCGTTATGATGGAGACCCGTGTCTTCTGGGTACCGGTAATGCAGAACAATGTAATCGCTATGGTGCACCAGCTGCAGGAACACCGTTCGATGCATCAACTGCAGAATATACCTACGGCGGAAACCCGAATATTAAACCTGAACAGGCAGAGTCAACCACGCTTGGTCTGGTTTATACACCAAGCTATATTGATGGCTTCGATGTCACTGTCGATTACTACAATATCGAAATTACTGACGCAGTAAGCCAGATCCAGCCAGCTGCTGCTCTGCAGAATTGTTACATCGATAACCCGGTAGCAGGTAACCCGTTGTGTGATGCCGTCGTGCGTGACCCGGTTACAGGCTTTATCAAAACCGCTATCGTCAACGATTTTAACCTGGCCTCTGTTAAACAATCAGGTGTCGATGTTGCTGCCAGATACCGTTTTGATGCTCCTGAAATAATGGGCGGTATTCTGCAAGTCAGCTATCAGGCGAATTTTGTTACTAAACAAACCCGCCAGAACAATGCCACCGTTGCAGAGATAGACTGTAAAGGAACCTACGGCAGCGCCTGTTCAGGCGACTTCGCCAGTATCCTGCAAGCAGACTATAAGCACCGGGTTGCTCTTGACTGGCGTCTGGATGACGTAACGGTTCAGTTAGGCTGGAGACGTATCGGTGAAGTAGCCTATGCTGCAGATCGCGATATCAAAATCTCTGCACAAAACTATCTGGATCTGGCAGCGTCATGGCAGGTAACCGATTCTGTATCACTGAATGCCGGTATTGATAACCTGCTGGATAAAGAGCCTCCAATGCCAACCGTTGGTGCAAACCACTTCAATACTGTCAGTGACTACAATGTCATGGGCCGTACGGTCGGTATCTCTCTGCGTTACCGTCCACTGTAAGCAGTTAATATGTCCTGCCCGGTATTCCCTTCGTGGATGCCGGGCTTTTTTGTTTTTCCCTGAATATGAAAAACAAAAAAGCCCGGCATCCACGAAGGGAATACCGGGCTTTTTTGTTTTTCATATTCAGGGAAAAAAGAAGCAGTTCCTAAATGGGCCAAAAGGCGGTAATCTTCTAAAATCTGTTGACGTTTACATGGTATATTTTGTCAACAGCCCCTAACTTCATGATCAATAAACTTACTACAGGGAAACAGGATGTCCGTTTTAGATAAGATTCAGGCCCTGCGTGAAAAATTTCCGCGCGCAGAACAGTTACTGGCAGATTTCATTCTGGCAAACCCTGATCATATCCGCGATATGCCGTCTCAGGTGCTGGCAAAATCTGTGGGAATCAGTCAGGCCAGTGTGGTACGTTTTACTCAGAAACTGGGTTACAAAGGCTACCCGGATTTCAAGTTCGCTATTAATGACAGCCTGCACAGCCATAGCCCGCAACAGCATCATGCCAAGCTGCATGGTGAAATCTCGCTCGATGATACATTCACCGTAATGAGCAAAAAGCTGCTGGCCAGCAAAATTAATGTTCTGAATAAAACCCATGCGCTTAACCAGCAAACTGTTTACGAACAGGCTGCTTTGCTATTACGCACAGCCAAACGGGTACTGCTTTGCGGCAAAGGCGGTTCAGCACTGGTAGCTAAAGATTTGTCTTTTAAACTGCAGAAGCTTGGTATTGCAGCACTAGCGGAAGTGGATACCCATATTCAGCTGGCAAACGTAGCCAACTACGGTAAAGAAGATGTACTGGTGGTGATCAGCGATTCAGGCGAAACACCGGACAGCGTCAAAATAACCGAACAGGCCGTCAGTAATCATGTCCGGGTAATCAGTATTACCTCTTACGGTTCTAACAGTATTACCAGACTGGCGGGCGTTAATCTTTATACCGTTTCAGACGAAAGCTCTGCCCGCTTGTCATCTATTCTTGCCCGTAATGCGCAGGAGCTGGTCATTGATACGTTATTTATCCTATTGACTCAAACCTCTCCGGAAGGCCGGAAAAAGCTGGAATCATCAAACCAGGTTGTAGATAAATTTTTGTCCCGCCGCAGATAAACAGACTCAAGCAATGGGGCGAGCAGCCCCATTGCTCAATAAATACCGACCCGCTAATCAGGCACCTTTTACCTGCTGTACAGCAGGACGTAGCTGGCCTCTTTTTTGTTCCAGCAATTTCTGGCTTTCTGCCAGTTCCAGCCCGGTAAGAATATGCAGAATTGCCAGCTTGGTTTTATAACCTGTTTGCTGCAAGGTTGATGAAGCCTGTTCAGCAGTACACCCCGTTGCCTGCATAACAATACGTACCGCTCTGGCATATAGCTTTTCATTACTGGCATGCACATCGACCATCAGGTTCTGATAGGCTTTACCTACCCGAATCATACTGGCAGTACTAAGCATGTTCAGTACCATTTTCTGGGCGGTGCCGGATTTCATGCGGGTAGAACCAGTCAGAGCTTCCGGGCCAACAACCGGGCAAATGGCAACATCAGCATTCTGTGTAATTGCTGTACCGGGGTTACAAGCGATAGCAACGGTTTTCGCACCCAGCGAACGGGCATACTGCAATCCACCGACCACATAGGGAGTGCGTCCGCTGGCAGCAATACCTACCAGCACATCGTCAGGGCCAAAATGTATTGCTTTCAGATCTGCCATAGCCAGTTCAGGATCATCCTCTGCCCCTTCGACAGCTTTGCGGATAGCACCTTCACCACCAGCAATCAGGCCAATCACCATATCATCAGGCACACTAAACGTTGGCGGGCATTCCACTGCATCCAGAATCCCCAGACGCCCACTGGTTCCTGCTCCCAGATAAACCAAACGGCCACCGCGCTCAAAAGCCGTTACAATAAATGCCACCGCATCGGCGATTTGTGGCAGCACTTCGCGGACAGCCAGCGCGACTTTCTGATCTTCACTGTTAATTTTCTGCAGCAATCCCAGCACAGGCAGCGTATCCAGATCCATAGTTTCCGGATTGCGTCCCTCAGAAATAAAGCTTTCCAGTTCGTTCAGCAGTTGTGTCTGTTTATCCATTCATAATCACCAAAGTGTGTGTGCACTGCACAGTTATCATTATTGTGCTGTCTGCAGGAGCAGCACATTTTCTTATTTATTTTCAGCCAGCTGCGGTAACAGGCTTGTTCTGATCAGCGGCATATTTTACCGTCGACAGTACTATTAAGATAAAAATCCCCGCAGCGGGGCATCTTGCTTATAACCAGTCAGGTACAAAGCAGAAATAACACAGGAGCGATGGAGTCCTTTTCAAAGCCGGAAATCTCCTTTGGCGGTCAGGCACTGTACAGGCAGAACATATACCGTGTAAACCCAGCGTTGTCTGATCAAATACAGCCAGAAAAGACCGTCATATCCTGTTTACTATTTTGTTTGTTTTTCTCTCACTTAATCCATTATACTTCCATTTAATAGAAATTCAGAATAATTTATTCATAATTTAGATGAACAAAGGTTTTTACCTTTTTAATCATATAATTACTATAATTTTCAGGTAGCAGAGGACCTTAACAGTGACCAGATTTTCCGGATACAGTTCATTACTGCTGGCAGCAGGCTGTAGCTTGCTACTTTCATGTTCACCTAAACCGCAAGATGAACTGCGTCAGGCAATAGCTCAAAAACTGATGCTGGATTTCCGGTATTACTGTGACAATGCTCCTGTAGAAAAGGCCGCCTGCCGTCAGCCAATGACCCATTTACCCAAACCTCTGTTCCGTCTGATCGAAAACAGCAGCCTGGGTGGCGTTATTCTGTTCCGGGAGAATCTGACAACCCCTGAGCAAATCATTGGCCTTAACTATGAATTGCAACGAGCAGCCATGCGGTCATCTGCAGCTATTCCCATGTTTATCGGGATTGATCAGGAAGGCGGCAGAGTATTCAGAACACCACGCGATCAGACAACAGCTTTTTCTGGCAGTATGGCAATTGGTGCCACCGCAGCCAGTTATGGTGATCACTTTGCCACTGTCAGTGGCGACATTATTGCCCGTGAACTGAAAGCGCTGGGGATTAACCTCAACTTTGCACCTACTGTTGATGTTAATGTTAACCCGCTGAATCCGGTGATTAATATCCGGTCTTTCGGTGAAAACCCACAGTTGGTAAGCAAACTTGCATCAGCTCAGCTCAGTGCTATGCAAAACCAACATGTACTGGGAACACTGAAGCACTTCCCTGGCCATGGCGATACCCATGTAGACAGCCACACCGGCCTGCCATTGGTTACTCATGATATTGCCACAATTCAAGCTGTAGATTTGCTGCCATTCCGGCAGATTATTGAGCAGGATGCTCCAGCCATGATAATGACTGCTCATATTCAATATCCGGCACTGGATAATTCCACTCTGCTTGATATGAATAGCCAGCCACAGATCCGCCCTGCTACCCTTTCCCGTGCCATTTTGACCGATTTACTGCGCCATGAAATGGGATTCAGTGGCCTGATTGTGACAGATGCTTTGGATATGGCCGGAATCAGCCACTTCTTCGATCCGGTCCAGGCTGTTATAGAAACCTTTAAAGCAGGCAGCGATATTGCTGTCATGCCGTTACGGTTGCATTATAAAACCGAGCTGGAACAACTTGATCAATTAATCGATAAGGTTGTTGAAGCCGTTGAACGTGGCGAGTTATCACGTGAAGAAGTATTAGCGTCTGCAGAGCGTATCCGTAGCCTGAAGCAGCAATACCAACTACATGAAACCCTGATCAGCGATAAAACCGCTTCTTTATATAAAGCAAAAGACCTTCTGGGTTCTGCCACCCACCGCCAGCAGGAACAAGCTCTGGCAGAAGCCGCAATTACCGTTGTACGGGGTCAGGAAAAATTGCCTCTGGCTGCATCCGTGCAAAAGCTGCAACTTTTTATGCCAGACCGGCGAATTTGTCTGGCATTTCAGCAGGCACTGGCAGCAGAGCATCCGGAGCTGAACACCCATTGTGTCAGCATGCTGCACTACAACAGCGAACAAGCCCGCATTCTGCAGGCACAAGCCGATATTGTGGTTGTCGGAAGCCTGAATCCGGCACCGAGTGCAGTAGAACTCGGTGGCATGGAAGATATGACCGAAATCACCGGACAAGCACTCAGTCATCTGGAGGTTGTGCAGCATATTCCGGCCATTATCAGCAGTAGCCAGCAATTGCAAAAGCCAGTGTATTTTATCAGCCTGCGTTCTCCTTACGATATCCCGTTGCTGGCTCAGCAGGCTGAAGTTGTTATCGCTACCTTTGGCAATGATTTGTACCCGTTACCGGAATCCACCGAACAGCAACCTTTACTGGCAGGCCCGTCTTACCGTGCCGTTGCCCGGCTGCTAACCGGAAAATTTGAGTCTTCGGGCGTAATGCCGGTCAGCCTCAATAAACCATCGACAGAACAGCAACCCCTGGCTGCCCGTGCAGCCAATATGGAGACTTTGACGCCATGAGCACCAGCCTGATGTATAAAGAAGCGAGCGAAGCGCCGGTAAGAATAGCCGAGCAGTTAGCCGGTAATGCCGAACGCATAGCCCGTATCG
>CAZXTH010000144.1:1232-7962 GCA_964643585.1 uncultured Pseudoalteromonadaceae bacterium | reverse complement strand
GACCGATATTCCGTGTACCCTGACACCCCAGCCGGATGGCAGCGTCAGAGTATGGTTCGACTCACCACAAAAAGCCGTTACACCAGGCCAGTCAGCTGTATTTTACCTGGATGAAGTCTGTCTGGGTGGCGGCATTATTGATCAGGCACTGAACTGATATGCAAACATCTATTACTACTCAGGTTATTGCCCTTGCCGGGTTATGTCAGGCTCTTAAGCTGGTACAGGGCGTAGCCCGTACCCAGCAGCCAGACAAAGAACAAATGAGTATCGCACTCGCCAGTATCGCTAACCTGTCTCCCGAAACACCACTGGATATTTACGGCGGCTCACTGCAAAACGTGTCCGCAGGCTTACAATTGCTGGCAGATCAGTTGGGTGACACACCTAAAAAAGATGTTGAACTCACCCGCTATGTTGTTGGCGTTTTATCACTGGAAAGACGCCTGAACAAAACGCCTGAGAAATTACAACAACTGTCAGAGCAGTTACAGCAACTTGAGCGCCAGTTGCAACACTTTGCCGTTACCGATGACAACATGGTTGGCCGGCTGGCAGATATTTACAGTGATTGTATCAGCAGCCTGGGTGCCAGAATTCAGGTTTACGGACAGCCGGAACTCCTGCAGCAAAGCGCTGTACAACAGAAAGTCCGCGCTCTGCTATTAGCTGCTATCCGTTCGGCAGTACTGTGGCGCCAAGCCGGTGGCAGCCGCCTGCATTTTATATTTAAACGTCGTAAACTGGTGGCCGAAGCCAGACAGCTACTGTCATCAGTACAGTAACCGCCGCCATATTATACAGGAGCCTACATGGAACTTAATGCACTGACTGCTATATCCCCGGTTGACGGGCGTTACGGCAGCAAGACTCAGGAATTACGCCATTACTTCAGCGAATTCGGGTTAATCAAATACCGGGTTATGGTGGAAGTCCGCTGGCTGCAAAAACTGGCAGCTACAGCAGCTATTGCAGAAGTTCCTCAGCTGTCCGCAACAGCAAACGCCGTACTGGATGAAATTGTCGACAATTTCAGCGTAGCAGACGCCCAGCGCGTGAAAGATATTGAACGCACTACCAACCACGATGTTAAAGCGGTTGAATATCTGCTGAAAGAAAAAGTTGCAGCTAATGCCGAACTGGCCGCAATCAGTGAGTTTATTCACTTTGCCTGTACTTCTGAAGACATTAATAACCTGTCACATGGTCTGATGCTCAGCGACGCCCGCAGCAAGGTTCTGCTGCCATTATGTGATCAGTTGCTGGCTGATATTAAAAAGCTGGCCGCAGAACACCGTGATATCCCTATGATGGCCCGTACCCATGGTCAGCCAGCGTCTCCTACCACGATGGGTAAGGAAATGGCTAACGTTTATATACGCCTGAAACGCCAGCGCGACCAGATTGCAGCAGTAGAAATCCTTGGTAAAATCAATGGTGCCGTAGGTAATTACAATGCACACCTGTCTGCCTACCCGGATATAGACTGGCATCAGCTGTCAGAAGAGTTTGTTACCGGCCTGGGCTTACAATGGAACCCCTACACCACGCAAATTGAACCGCATGACTATATTGCGGAACTATTTGATGCCATTGCCCGCTTCAATACTATCCTGCTGGATTTCGACCGGGATGTATGGGGCTATATAGCACTGGGTCACTTCAAACAACGTACCGTAGCAGGTGAAATCGGTTCATCAACCATGCCGCATAAAGTGAACCCGATAGATTTTGAAAACTCTGAAGGTAACCTGGGTATTGCCAATGCTCTGTTTAACCATTTATCGGCTAAATTACCGGTTTCTCGCTGGCAGCGTGATCTGACCGACTCAACTGTATTACGTAATCTGGGTATGGGATTTGGTTACACCGTGATCGCTTATCAGGCCACGCTTAAAGGTATCAGTAAGCTGGAAGTTAACCGGGCTGTGCTGGAAGCAGAACTGAATGCCAACTGGGAACTGCTGGCTGAACCGGTACAAACCGTGATGCGCAAATATGGTATCGAAAAGCCATATGAAAAGCTGAAAGAGCTGACCCGGGGCAAACGCATTACCCCGGCAGATTTACACCAGTTTATCGATGGCCTGGAGTTACCGGCAGATGTAAAAGCCCAGCTGAAAAAACTGACACCGGCAAGTTATATCGGCAGTGCCATAGCACTGACAGATAAACTCAACTGAGAACCAGCGGCTGATACTTATCAGCCGCTGTCATATTAATACCTGCTTTAAACGGAACCTATCATGCTGCAACTTCATCTTGGTATGCCTGTTGAGGAATTTCTCCGCGACTATTGGCAAAAGAAACCTTTACTGATTAAACAAGGATTCCGCCACTTTCAAGACCCGATCTCTGCTGACGAACTGGCAGGGCTGGCACTGGAAGAAGAAGTAGAATCCCGCCTTGTCAGCTGTGCCGGTCAGCAATGGCATCTGGAAACCGGGCCGTTTGAAGACTTCTCCGAGTATGGAGAAAAAGACTGGACGCTGCTGGTTCAGGCCGTTGACCACTGGCATCCGGATTCAGCCGCTTTGCTTGAACCATTCCGCTTTATGCCTAACTGGCGGGTAGATGATCTGATGATCAGCTTTTCCACTCCCGGTGGCGGCGTTGGCCCACATTTAGATCAGTATGATGTATTTATCATTCAGGGCGAAGGTAAACGCCACTGGCGCGTTGGTCTGCCTGACAGCAGCCTGCAGCAACACTGCCCTCACCCGCGTTTACTGCAGGTTACACCTTTCACCGCCTGTATTGATGTGATTACAGAACCTGGTGATATTCTGTATATTCCGCCAGGATGTCCGCATGATGGTATTTCACTGGAAAATAGTCTGAATTATTCTGTTGGTTTCCGGGCCCCTGCCCAGAAAGATTTACTGACCGGACTGGCAGATTATATGATTGATCATGACCTTACCGGCCAACGCTTCAGCGACCCAACGCGCCAGCTAAGTACTTCTGCCGGAGCCATTACCGATCAGGATTTACAGCAGGTTCAAGCGTTATTGCAGCAAATTATTACAGACAAAAATCTGTTACCTCAATGGTTCGGCAGCTACATTACCCAGCCCAAACACGAACTGGATTTAAATGAACCAGAACCGCATTACAGCGAAGAAGAAATTCAGGAATATCTGGAAGAAGGCTCGGTGCTGGCAAGGCTTGGTGGCTTACGTAGCAGCTATTATCAATCTGCAGCCGGTGAGGATATTCAGTTATTTATCAATGGCGACAGTTTTACTCTGCCAGAAGATGAAAAACAAACCACACTGTTACTGACTGATCAACCTGAGCTATCAGCACAGGATTGCCTGCACTTTTGTGCAACGCCACACCGTCTGAGTTTTATTACCCGTCTGATTAATCTGGGCTACTGGTACTTTACTGAGTAGTTTTACAATTACAGGCTGTCAGCAAATGCTGACAGCCTTTTTAATCAGGCAGACACTTCAGATTGTTGCTGCCATAACTCTTCCTGATTAAACATATCGTACAGATTATGTGCCCTGCTAATCAGCAAATTAGCAAAGTCTTCCTGGGTTTTATCACGGATACCAGCATCGATTAACTGCTGAGCTTTTAATTGCCACTGAAATGAAAAAGCCCTGACCGCCTCTCTGGCGGAAGCTGCAGCACTTACGGCCAGATGGTCTGTCGGCAAATCCCCGGTAATCACCCAATATGACTTTTTATCCCGCGTATTAAGTTTCCAGATTGCCATATAAGGCACTAAATAACGGCTTTCACTTACCGCCACAGTATCCGGAATAATGCCTTTACCAGCCAGGTACTGATTCGCTTTCTGGTATTGTGCTCTGATCCATTCAGACTGTTGCTGTTCAGCCTGTGCCAGTTCTTCCGGCATTAACTGCTTACTCATTTTACTTTCCTGTATTTATCGGTTTTGACGGTACTTTAAGTGACCTGACAGGCTTTCGCAAGCGGCAAGCAAAATTGTCGACAATTACCTGGACTGACCAGATGTAATTTCCCCAAACATCTGGCTAAAACCGGAACGAAATGATACATTCCGCCCCGAAAAATTACCGGTTATACCGCAACATTAGCGGATACCGGCAGCTTATTGCCAGCAATATTTAGCTATGGAGAATCCGTCGTGGCTGTATTTAATCATCCAGAGTTTGATCATCATGAACAAGTCGTCTTTTGTGACGACAAAACCACTGGCCTAAAAGCCATTATTGCAGTACACAGCACTGCACTTGGCCCCGCAGTAGGTGGTTGCCGTATGTGGGATTATGCTTCTGATGAAGCCGCTCTTGTCGATGTTCTGCGTTTATCCCGAGGTATGACTTATAAAAATGCTATGGCAGGTCTGCCACTGGGTGGCGGCAAGTCAGTTATTATCGGCGATGCAAAAAAAATCAAATCTGAGCAATTATTCCGTGCCTTCGGCCGCTTCGTGCATAATCTGGGCGGCAGTTACTACAGCGCTGAAGACGTTAATATCACGACCGGTGATATTATGCAGGTATATAAAGAAACGCCTTATGTTGCAGGTTTGGAAGGTAAAAGCGGTAACCCTGGCCCATTCACCGCACTGGGAACCTATCGTGGTGTAAAAGCCGCCGCCAAACACAAGTTTGGTTCAGATGATCTTTCCGCTCTGACAATTGCCGTGCAAGGTTTAGGCAGTGTCGGCTTTGGTTTATGCGAATACCTGCATAAAGAAGGAGCAAAGCTGGTTGTTACCGATATTAACCCTGACTCGGTAAACCGCGCTGTAATACAGTTTGGTGCCACTGCCGTTGGCCTGGATGATATTTACAGTGTCGATGCTGATATTTATGCACCTTGTGCACTAGGTGCAACATTGAATGATGACACTATTCCACAGCTGAAAGCCAAAGTAATTGCCGGTTGTGCCAACAACCAGCTAAAAGAAGCACGTCACGGTGAAGTACTGCGCCAGAAAGGCATACTGTATGCGCCTGATTATGTTATCAACGCCGGCGGTATTATTAACGTTGCTTTTGAAATGCGCCCACAAGGCTACAATGCTGCGGAATCAACAGCGAAGGTTAACGAAATCTACAATACCCTGTTGAATATTTTCCAGCGTGCAGATGCTGAAGGTAAACCTACCAGTGCAGTAGCTGACCTGATGGCACAGGAAATTATTGCCAAAGGCAAAAAATAATTTTTTGCCTATTTAACAAAATAAAACCCGCGTTAAGCGGGTTTTATTTTGAATACATTTTAATTATCCATATCCAGAACTTGAATATTTTCAATCCTACACTGAGTAGCATCCATATTTGTATAAACAGTCACTCTTTTCCTACTATAGAAAGAGAGCTGTAGAATAAACTCTGTTTCTTTCCTCGGCAGAGCCTTTAAAAAACAACCAGCGCAAGGTATTTATCAGGAGAAACATTTCCGCTTAAACGAATAGCAGGCTCATTAGCATCAGCTTTGATTGATGTGATTTTTCCTGATACGTAGTAATCTCCAGACAATACAGATCCAGAAAAAGATAAATGGTGAAATAAGATAAATTATTCCAATTGCAATATAATTGGCCTTTACTGATTATAAGTTCTTAGTAAAAAAGCACTTTCAGAAGTATTTGCAACTGAACAGTTATAGTCTGAACGTTTGTATGAAACAAAAACTTTTTTTCCTGACATTTGTGCCGCCAGCATTGCTGATAGCCGTTCTCGGGTTCCTTCCTCACTTAACACACCCAAACGACGCCATGGATAACCGGACTGTCGATACAGTACAAAATTCCCTTCAATCTGAATATTTTCAATCAGCGCAGCCGGACAATCAACTCTTGCCTGAGCAGAAAAAGGCAGGAAAGCCATTAACAGCACAAAAAAAACACTGCTTTTTATAAGAAAACGTAACATCACTTGCTCCCTTGGGATTACACAATCTATGGTAAAAAATATTACTCAACCAGAAGATATTTATACCCTCTTATTCTGTTATACGTTTTTCCATCAAACTCTATACAGCCATCTGAGTAACCAGATACTTTTTTCCCTGAAGCATATGCCATTAATAACAAACTATAAGCTTTGTCATAGTTAGGATCATTTTCTGGCAGAACAACAGCAACAGCTCTATCGCAGTTATTAGGATTAGGCCATCCATTAGCATAAATAAAAAAGCCTCCGGTCTGAAATGCAACTTTAGTAATTTCATTAGCTGTCAAAGGTCCAGCTGCAATGCTGTGACCTGTAAACATTAGTAAGCCCCAAATAAATAAGATTTTCATATAGTACCCTTATTTAAGATCATTAAACTCTACTGAATCGAGATAGCAAAATACTTTGGAAGATCCTTTCCATATAAGATCTTTTTCACCTCTGAGTATCACATTATTTTTGGCATGATAGGCTGAAAGCAACAGACTCAGGTTAGTTTCAAACCCTGGGTCAGTACGTCGCAACCAGTAACCTGCAGAGCAAAAAGATGCTTTCTTATCAATTTCTATCACCATATCGCCATTATTACGCTCTGAATATCCTACAATCCTTGTTACTTTAGAAGGGACTGAAACTTCAATAGCACTTTGAGCCGCAGCACTCATAGTAATAAAAAAAATAAAAAACAATTCTTTCATTATATTTCCAAAACAAATAGTCACAGCTAAAAAAATACATTTAATTACTCTGAATCCATCTTATTTTTTTAGGGTGAAAATATATTATTTTTTCATCTAACGGCAATAATGCTCCATCAAAATTAAGGT
>CAZXTH010000144.1:303-1222 GCA_964643585.1 uncultured Pseudoalteromonadaceae bacterium | reverse complement strand
TAATTATTAAAACATTTCGAGGATTCAGGTGCAAAAATCAATATAATATATCAAGTTAAAGCATTCATAAAAATCTTTATTATTTTTTTCTATCACCACAACATCACCGTCAGAAACTTCCTTACTTTTACCACCCCACGATTTTAAGTCATAGTCAAAAGAGCAGAATAACGCTGAATCTTGTTGGTAAACAACTTTCGGACTTAGCACTTTTACAACTCCATCATTAATTCTTTCAACTGAAAATAATACCCCACCAGGCTTGAATTTTAAAATCTCATTATATGAGATATTTTTAACACCAAGCTTCAATACAATGTAACCACTGGCGTTTATTGCATCCGGTTCACGAACCACCTCAATGCCTAATACTTTTAGACCACGATACTCCGTCGTATAGTTATCCCATAAAAAATCCAGTTCAATATGCTCATTTATTATTTCTCTTCTTACACCGATATCATCAGGAAAGTAGATATTAGTATCAACATCACCATCCCAAGGTGAAAAAGAAGGTACTGAGCGCTTTTCGATAGTTACATGAGCACAGCCACCAGTAATAGCCAAGATACCACTAGATAAAATGATCAATAGCACTTTTAACATGTTATTTCTCTGGCAGTCTTCGATAGTAATAATCATAACTATGCACCCCTAATGCGGTATATTGCAATGCGAAAGCCGGTGGAATAGAGCCGACAGTAAACACCGTTCCATACCAAGTCTTTTCTATACCCCAAGCACGCTCAAGCACACCAACCATGCGGTCATGCATGACTGATGCTGAACGAACTCCTCCAATATTTTGAGATAAAAAGCTCATTCCCCAGCCACTCTCTCCCATTGGTCCAAGATTTTCCAAAACTGTACTAGGATCAATACCTTCATTAATTAATAATTGTTTTGCTTCGGATACTTT
>CAZXTH010000144.1:0-293 GCA_964643585.1 uncultured Pseudoalteromonadaceae bacterium | reverse complement strand
CATGCCTATTAAATGACCATATCTTGAATTCTCAACAGTGACGCCCATTCCAGTATTATCTATAGAGGCATCCAACCAATCCGCATTTTTACCACTCTTAATCCAGGCCGCTTTTAATTCGCCCCCAGGTTTAACCACTGCTTCATCATTTGACGTGTTGAAAGAAGAGTTATCCATTGCAAATTTATCTAGCCCCACTTTTAACGATTGCGTCATAGCAGCTAAACCAGCGCCTTTACCGCAAGCTCCCCCCGATGCCATAGCTGCCCCACAACCACCAACAGCAGAAACCG
>CAZXTH010000143.1:0-7993 GCA_964643585.1 uncultured Pseudoalteromonadaceae bacterium | reverse complement strand
AGGGTGATTGTCTGGTCGCTGATGCTGTGTGGCAGTACCATGTTGCTGTGTGGTATGACTAGTAACGTCTGGCTTATCGGCCTATTGGCGCTGCTGTTCTCGATGGGAATTCCGTTGATTATTGTTGCCTCACAAGCGATGTGGATAGCGCTTATCCCCACACATCATCAAGGCAAAGTGTTTGCTACCAATGCCTTTAGCAGAGGGTTGGCGATGTTGATTGCCGCTGGTTTTACCCCTTTGTTATCTAGCGGTATGTTGCAGCCGTTGTTGGAAAAAGAACGAGAGGCACTGCTTGAGTTTGGTATTGAAGTAACCGCATTGTTGCCAATCCAACTGGTGTTTTTGTTGGTGGGTTTTCTGGCTATTCTGGTCGCAGTGCTGGTTGGTGGGAGTCGTCGGTTACGGGCATTCAGGCTACAACAGCAGTTTGAATTGCTCAAATCGTCTGCACAATAAATGGTAAAGGTAGCTGAACAATCGAAGATGTATAAATGCAAGACAAAGAATTTGTTACAAAAAGTTAGTTGTGTTTGTTTCTGATCTTGTGTGATATAAGAACATTATTTAAATGTTATTTATTGATTTTTGATTGTGTATTTAGTTAATCATAAGGAATTGGTTGTGGATACAGTTTTAATAAAAAATGACCGAAAGAACTACCTAAAAAAATATTGGTATGTGGTGGTGGGTGTTTCTTTGTCATTGTTGTTTCTTCTGATGGGTTACACCATAGGTGGTGCCACTTACGTAGCGGATAAACGGGATGTGCGTTTTGCTGAAGTGGAACAAGGGCGATTTGATGTTAGCGTCAGAAGTAACGGCATCTTGGCGACTAAAGTTACTTATTCGGTGGTGTCTGAAGTACAGGGTCGAGTGGAAGCTGTTTTTGTTAAACCTGGTGATGTAGTAGAAACAGGTTCTGTCTTAGTACGACTGACTAATCCGGAGCTGGCACAGGACATTGACAAATTACACTGGCAGTTGCAGTTGGTTGAAGCCGAAACAGATTCTGAATTGAAACAGGCTGAATCACAATTACTTGATCAGAATGCTATTTTTCAGTCAGCTAAATTGTTGCTTAAAGGCACTGAGCTCAAACTGGCTGCCGAAACCCGTCTGCGAGATCAAAATCGTTCATCAATTTCCGAACTGGACTATCAACGCACAATGTTTGAGGTTGAAGATCAGCGTACGCGCAGTGGGATTGAACAACAGCGCTTAGATAAGATGCAAGAAAATATTGAGCATCAGAAAAGAGTTCACCAAGCCCGTAAGGAGCAACTGAAAAAAGATATTGAGCGGGTTGAACGGCAAATCGCCGCTTTGGAAGTGAAATCCAGCAGCAGCGGTGTAGTCCAGTTTATTAATCTGGAGTTGGGCAGATTGCTGATTATCGGTGATGAAGTAGCGAGAGTAGCAGATACTTCGCAGTTGCTAGCTGAATTGAAAGTTCAGGAATTGCAGGTGATGAATATCAGCCGCGGTCAACTTGCCGAAATCAATACCCGCCATAATGTCATAAAAGGCAAGGTGCTGCGGGTAGCTCCGACCGTGGAAAATGGGATGGTGCAAGTGGATATTGAGTTGGAAGGCGAGTTGCCGATGGAGGCTCGTCCTGCGATGAATGTGGAAGGCTTGATCAAAATTGACAGTATAGATCGAACGGTTTATGTCGCCCGCCCTACTTATGCTCAACGCGATTCGACGATGGGGGTGTATGTGCTCAATAAAGATAATTCTGCTGCAGTGCGCGTGCCTGTTCGGTTTGGCCAGGTGACGGCAAATCAGGTGCAAATTCTGGAGGGACTGCAACCCGGCGATAGAATTATCGTTTCTGACAGTACCAGTTTCGAGCACCATGAAAAAATTCTACTGAATTGAATGCTGTAGTCCGACAACGTTGAAGACTAATGTGATCACTAAAAGAAACAACAAAAAAGGTTCATAACATGCAGGGAAAAATATTAATTGATATCAAAGATTTAAGCAAAGTTTTTCAGACTGAAGATGTGCAGACCAAAGCATTGCAGGAGATCTCGTTACAAGTTAACAAAGGTGAGTATGTTTGTATTACGGGCCCATCCGGCTGTGGTAAATCTACCTTGTTGTCTTTGTTGGGGTTGCTCGATGCAGCCAGCGGTGGCAGTTATGTACTCAATGGTATGAAGGTCAGCGATTTGAAACAGGATGACCGAGCTCTGTTACGTAACCGAGAGATAGGTTTTGTATTTCAGTCATTTAACTTAATCAGTGATCTGACGGTGGAAGAAAACGTTGTATTGCCACTGACTTATCAGAAAATCTATTCCAAAAAAGAGCTGAAAGAAAAAGCTAAGCAGGTACTGGATAAAGTAGATATGGGGCATAGAATCAACCATTTTCCCTCACAGTTGTCTGGCGGACAACAGCAAAGGGTTGCGATCGCCCGTGCGTTGGTCAATGACCCTTCGTTTATTCTGGCTGATGAACCGACTGGTAACTTGGATTCGGAAAATACTGCAATTGTGATGAAGTTACTAGAAGATCTACATCGGGATGGGGTAACCATTTGTATGGTGACGCACGATCCTCGCTCGGCAGAGTACGCCAGCAGACAGATTAAAATGTTTGATGGAAAAATAGTGTCGGACCAACAGATTAGACGGTCATCAATCAATGAAAGTGTTGAGGTTGCCTGATATGTTTCTGTTGTCGGATATGATTCATGCCTGGCGTCTGCTGAAAAAGACGCCAAAATTTACATTCACTATGGTGTTTATTTTGACGGGCGGTTTAACTATTTCATTGTTCACTTTCCAGTTTGTTTATGGACTGATGTACAAAACTTTACCGCTACCAAATGGGGAAGGGCTGTATCGTTCCGGAATTCACTGGGTCAGTGAGACGACAGGTAGAAGTAAAAGTTTCCCTGCTTGGGAGCTGTCGCAGATCCGACAACGGCTGACCGGTGTAGAACAACTATCGATCTGGCAAAACAAAACCCTACACGTGTCTTTAGGCGAAAACAATAGAGTAGTCGCTGGTGTCAGAGCTGAAGGTTCCTTGTTGGCTGCCAGTGGTGTGCAACCGATGAAAGGTCGGTATTTGCAGGCAATGGATAGTCAGCCGGGACAAACACCCGTGGTGGTGATAGGTTACGGTTTATGGAAAGGTCTGTTGGGAGGGCGTGAGGATGCTATTGGCCAAGTCGTTTATATCAACGGTGTGGCGACTGAGATTGTTGGTATCATGCCAGCAGGCTTCCGTTTCCCGGTTGCCCATGATTTGTGGCTGCCGATAGAGCACCAAGTGCTCACCCCCGTCATTAGTGACACCGAAGATGTTGAAGTGATGCTTCGACTGAAAGCTGGAGTGAAGGCTGAAAATGTGGAGCAGCAGATATTTCGCGAAGTTAGTGCTGCATTTGCACAGCGCAGTAGCCTGTTTCCGGGCCTGACACTGAGCCGGGCGCAGGTGTCCAGTTTTCATGATTATGATCTTACCAATGGTTTGCGGATTTTCCTTTGGACGTTAAATGGGATTGCATTGTTTATCCTATTGCTAGCTTGTATCAACATCAGCAATCTGTTGTATGCCCGTGCTATTCAGCGTGGTAAAGAGTCAGCGATCCGGATTGCATTGGGTGCTACTCGTAAGCGGCTGATTATGCAGCTAATGTGGGAGGGTTTGCTGATAGTAATGACTGGCGGCATACTGGCTTTGATACTAACTGGGTGGGTGCTGCGGGTGTTCAATGTGTCTATGCACTCACTGATGCAAGGTGAGCTGGCATTCTGGTATGTCTGGGAGCTGGATTTAGCGACTTTCTGTGCGGCAATTGCTTTCTTGCTGTTTGTGTTGTACATCGCCTGTTATACGCCTGCTCGTCGAGCTGCGGACCAGGAAGTGAATACTGCATTAAGAGATGGTACACGTGGTGCTCAGGGTAGAGCTGCTGGTCGAGCCTCTCGAGCACTGGTGACGTTGCAGATCATGTTGATTACTATCATTTCGCTCTTGGGTACAGTGATTGCATTGAAGGTCAATAAAATCATTGATGTAGATTTAGGTGTCAACGTTTCTAAAACCTATTTCACGATGATGTCGTTGCCAGCTTATGACTACAAAGAAGCTGTGGATTTTATCAGCTTTTATGATCAGTTGAACCTGCGTCTGGAGAGCCAGCCTGAAATCAGCAATAGTTTTGTTCAGTTTGATTACGGAAAATTACCATTAGCGATTACCGGAGTTGAGTATCAAACTGACGCAGACAAGCCGAAAGCAACGGTAACATCGGTTATCGGCAGCTTTGAGTTTCGCGGGCCGGCTTTGAAGGAAGGACGTTATATCGATAATCGTGATGTGATGGAAAATCAAAGGGTTGCTAATGTCAGCTCGTCGTTTTCCCAGCGTTTTTGGCCTTCGCAAAGTGCTTTGGGTAAGCAATTTGCTATGGAGATAAATGGTCATACAGAGCGTTTTAATATTATTGGTGTGGTGACGGATGTCGCTTCAAGTGCTTTTCGACCAAAGGATATGGATGATGAAGTGTATCTGTCGGGATACCAATTGCCGCAAAGTAGTGCCACGGTGTTTTTCCGTTACAATTCTGAGCCTTATGCTGCTGAAAATGCATTCTTCCGTAGTCTAACCAGTATCAACGCTGGGATTGATATTCTGACTATCGAAGACGACGAAGGTGAAATTAACGCTGTAGAAAAAATGGCGGCTGGCTTTCGCGACACTATCATCTATAGTGGCGTGTTTTCGTTGCTGCTCGCTGTTTCCGGAATCTATAGTTTGACTGCCTATGCAGTGACCCGCCGGACACATGAAATAGGAATTCGTCGGGCACTGGGTGCAATGAATGGACAGATTGTACGTTTGTTCGTTTCCCAAAGTGCAGTACAGCTAATTATTGGGATCGGGAGCGGTATCTTGTTGACAGCTGGGTTATTTTCCATCGCTGGAAAAATATTAGCGATGCCACTAACGGTCTATTTGCTGGTATATGGCTCCGTGATCTTGGTATTGTTGATTGCTGTGCTGTCCGCTGTGGTGCTACCCACATTGGATACGTTGAAAAAAGAACCTTCAGAAGCCTTACGTTTTGAATAACAGTCACTGAAACTGATCTGAATAACGAGCCCTGGCTAGTGCTGGGGCTGATGGCTTTCATCTGAAGGAGCTGATAACAATTATGGGAATTTCTATCAAACTTGACCAGATTGGTCATCATTTTAAGTTGCAAAATCAACAAACAATTAAATTGTTCCAGGATATTTCACTGCAAATATCTCCTCAAAAGACCTATGCTATCGTCGGTGCTTCCGGCAGTGGTAAATCGACGCTGTTGTCGATTCTAGCCGGGCTGGAAAAACCTGCCAGTGGCTCGGTCAGTTTTACCTGCCAGACGGATGGTACCTCGCTGGAAACAGAGCAATTTCGGCAGCGTTGCGGTTTTGTCTTTCAGCAGTTTCATCTGCTGCCGGAATTCAATACTTTACATAATGTCGCGTTACCGCTGAGACTACGTGGTGATCGACAGGCTTTGCAGAAAGCCGAGGACTGGCTGGATAAGGTAGGGTTATCTGCTAGAGCGCGCCAACCCGTGAGTCTGCTCAGTGGCGGCGAGCAACAAAGGGTCGCCATTGCCAGAGCTTTTGTTGCTGCACCGGAAATTGTGTTTGCTGATGAGCCGACGGGTAATCTGGACGAACAGACAGCAACCCAGGTGACTGATTTGATGTTTGAGTGCAGCCAGCATTCGGCAGCTAGTCTGATTTTGGTAACCCACAACGTAGATTTGGCAAAACGGGCAGAGGAACGATACAGACTGAACCACGGCAAGCTGGAGATAGAGCATTGATTGCGCTATCTAGTGCCTGGCAGTTGTTCTGGCTGCAGACCCGAAACCGGGATAATTTATTGTTACTACTGACATTATTTTCTCTCGCCTATTACCTTTGCCTTATCAGCCTCACAGGTAGCTCTGTGCAGCAGTATCTGCAGCGAAATCTGCAGCAACTGTTGGGTGCCAACAGTGTACTGATTAGTGCTGAACCGCTGGGCGAAGCCCAGTTGCAGCAGCTGCGGGCGAACAGCACCGAGCTGACTGAAACTAGGCAATTCAATCTGAATCTGGTTGCTGGCGAGCGTTGGCAACTGACGCAGTTGAAAGCGGTGACACAAGGTTATCCGTTGCAAGGTTTCGTAACTGTCAGTCGGCAGCAAGATTTAAGCGGAACAGAGGTTTATGCTGGCCCGGCACCAGGCGAGATTTGGTTGGATCCGCGTGGGATGGCGGCGTTGTCGTTGCAGATCGGCGACCAGCTGTCAGTGGGAGAACATCGTTTGCTGGTGAGTGCCATCCTGCTTAGTGAACCGGATCGATTGCTGGAGGGGTATTCGGTCACAGCAAGAGCTATGCTGAATCAGGTGGATCTGAAGAGCTTACCTGTCGTTACGGAGCAAACCTTTCGCTATCTGATGAACAACAGCACTGAGCAGCAGCAGAGTTTGTTGCTGTGGAGCCATCAATATCCGCAATGGCAGCTGTTGTCACAAGCCGAAGGCAGTCATCCGTTGGCTGCTTTGTGGCAACGTGTCCAGAAGTTCTCTGGTCTAAGTGCTGTACTTCTGTTCTTGCTGGGGGCCATTACGCTGGATTTGATCGGCAGAAGGCTGGCTAGACAGCAACAGTATTATTTTGCCGTCTGTCTTGCCAATGGCATGACGTTGCAGCAGTGTCGGCTGGCCAATTTCTGGATGTTAGTTTTGCCGGCGTTATTCAGCCTTTGTGCCGCCGTATTGTTAGCGATTCTGACTGAGCGGGCTGTGTTGACTGGTATGCAGTTGCTGCTGCCAGATGTGCAGTCTTTGTGGCAATGGCAGAGTTTGCTGAAAGTCTGTTTGTTGTGCTTTTTACTATTTGTGCTGACGCAGTTGCCTACCTTCATCAGTCTGCACCGATTGCAGCTACGGGATTTGTTGCGCGAGTTGCCTACACCCGGATACTCAGTATGGTTGCGGCTCACTTTTCCGCTGCTTACGATGTTAGCTCTGGTCGGCTTTTACTCAGATAATTGGCGTCTGACGGCATTATTTTTCACAGCTCTGAGCGCTTGTTTGGCATTACTGCTGGTGATGACCTGGCTGACCTTATGGTGCGGAGAGAAACTGACGCAGTGTAGCAGTAGTATTCTGGGAGTGGCGTTTTATATGATGCGACAACGTATCACGATCAAATCTGCCCAGATTATCGGTATAGGTCTGAGTATGACTTTACTGATGTTGTCCCTGCGAATGACCGATGATTTGATCAAACTGTTAGAGCAGGTTGCTCAGACGCAAGACGGTAATCTGGTGGTGGAACGAGCGAATGAGCAGCAACTGCAGTCGCTGACGCAGTGGGCAGATGAGCATGGTGTGACTATTAAGGCTATGCAGCCTTTTGTCGATGCCCGATTACTGCAGGTCAATCAACGTTTGATCAATGAAGGTCAGTATCAACCCAACAATACGTTACGCGAACTGGAAAATGGGGTGCGGGTGCATTGGGCCACGACAGTGCCGGCCAGCAATAAGCTGGTGGCCGGCGACTGGTCGACTGAAACCAGCGATAGGCTGCCGCTGGTTTCAGTCGAGGATGAGGTGGCCGAAGATCTGGCGTTACAACTGGGTGACGTACTGACTTTTCGCATCGGTGCTGAACAATACCGGTTTAAGATTGGCAGTTTACACCAGTTTGCGCCGGGGGCTGGCTCGCTGACGTTTTGGTTTGTATTGCAAGGCGAAGTGCTGCCAGCATTGCTGCCACACCGGCAGTACATGGGAAGTGTCGAAGTGCCCGAACAAAGTTGGCCAGCCGTCACAGCTTTGTGGCAGCAGCATCCGTCGTTGAGTATGGTGCCGGTGCAGGTGATTAAGCAGAGGCTGGAACAATTCAGCTATACCGGTATGACGGTCGTCTTGGTGTTCAGCGCTTTTATGGGGTTGCTATCGGCCCTGC
>CAZXTH010000142.1:7817-8081 GCA_964643585.1 uncultured Pseudoalteromonadaceae bacterium | reverse complement strand
TTCAGGCATACTGCCCCTTATTTTCTCTGTGGAGTATCCCGGTGCCGGCAACACTCAGTACTGCAGATCGCAGTTTCCAGTTTGGTGATGGCTTATTTACAACCATGCGGGTACAGCAGGGTATTATTCAGTTATGGTCATTACATCTTGCCCGTTTACAGCAAGGGGTAACACGGCTTGGTATTACTGCACCAGACTGGCAGCAACTGGAAAAACAACTAAAAGATGCAGTAACGTCTGCTGAGCAGTGCTGAAAGTGATTAT
>CAZXTH010000142.1:0-7804 GCA_964643585.1 uncultured Pseudoalteromonadaceae bacterium | reverse complement strand
GGGCAGGGCGGTCGTGGTTACAGCCCCGCAGGGTTAACTGAGCCGGGAGTTTACATCAGTACTGCACCAATGCCGGATTATCAGAGCTGGCAAACCCTGGGAATAACGATGGGAGTTGCTGAACTGAAGCTGGCGGTTCAACCTGCATTGGCAGGCTTAAAGCATACCAGCCGGCTAGAACAGGTACTGCTGAAGCAGGAATTGGAAATGTCTGGTTTTCAGGAATTGCTGGTACTTGATCAGCAAGGATTTATCACAGAAGCAACTGTTGCCAATGTGTTTTTTCTGAGTAAGGGAAAATGGCATACTCCCGCGCTTAACCGCAGTGGTGTTGCTGGCGTTATGCGCCAGCATATTCTTAATCGTTTCCCGGATATCCGGCAGGTTAACTGGCGTACAGCCGTTTTGCCACAAATAGACGCTATTGCAGTTACTAATGCTTTGATGGGAATCGTAGCAGTAAAACAGTTTGGTAACCGGATATTACAGGATGAACCGGTGCTGAGCCTGAGGCAGCAAGTATTATGTTAAGAAAACTGATAATCCTGAGTATTCTCTTGCTTGCGGCAGTGGTTGCGATTGTACTGGGCTCGGTGCGTCATTTGCAGCAATTGCAGCTTAACTTTACTGAACCGCTACAGCGGGTCGCTGCCGGGGATTCTGCGCAAAGCCTTTGCCGGAAGTGGCAGCAAAAACAGCAGATTAAAAGCTCAGATTGCTTATTATTGCGGGGGTATCTGAAGTTCCATCCTGAATTGTCCCGTTTGCAACAAGGGTTATACCGTGTACCTGAATCAATCCCATTACCTGCATTGCTGGCGTTATTCAGCTCTGGAAAAGTAGCGCAATTCTCCGTAACGTTTATCGAAGGTGAAACACAGGCACAATCATTACAGCGTCTGGCTTTGGCGCCATATTTGCTGAATGATCTGCCGGCAGACGGACAGCTTGCTTTCCCTGACTGGCCACAGGAATGGGGTGAAGTTCCTGCAACACAAGAAGCGCTGCTTTACCCGGATACTTACTTTTATACTGCCGATAGCCGGGCCAGCCAACTGATACGGCGTTCCCAGCAAGTGCTGATACAGAAACTGGCTGCAGCATGGGATAACCGCTATGCGGATTTGCCATTATACAATCCCTATCAGTTACTGATTATGGCTTCACTGATTGAAAAAGAGAGCCGGTATCAGCCTGAAAAACCGTTAGTCAGTTCTGTGTTCGTAAACCGTTTACGTAAAAATATGCGGTTGCAGACTGACCCAACTGTAATTTACGGCCTGGAAGATTTTAACGGCAACATTACCCGGGCAGATTTGCGCAATCCACACCCTTATAATACCTACCGCCATCATGGTCTGCCGCCGGGGCCAATATCGCTGGTGAGTGAAAGTTCTCTGCTGGCTGCTGCACAGCCTGCAGAAACCAATCTTTACTACTTTGTCAGTAAAGGAGATGGTACTCACGTTTTTTCAGAAACGCTGGAGCAGCATAATGCTGCGGTCCGGCAATATATTCTCGGACAGAATAATGGCTGAACAGGCAAAATTTATCGTTATTGAAGGGCTGGAAGGTGCCGGGAAAAGCACTGCAATCAGCACCGTAAAAAACTGGCTGCAAGCCAGAGGTAAAGAGGTGGTTTGTACGCGGGAGCCTGGAGGTACGCCACTGGCCGAAAAAATCCGTACACTGGTCAAAGAAGTACAACAGGAACAGGTTGCTCCGGCAACGGAGTTATTACTGATGTATGCCTCACGGGTGCAGTTGCTGGCAAATGTCATTCAGCCTGCTTTGCAGCAGGGAAAATGGGTACTGGGTGACCGGCATGATTTATCTTCCCGCGCGTATCAGGGCGGCGGTCGACAGTTAGACGAACAACTGATTAACAGCATCCGCACAGCAGTACTGGGAAATTTGCGACCAGATTTGACTCTGTACTTGGATATTGATCCGGCTATCGGGCTGGAACGAGCGCGTCAGCGCGGTGAGCTGGACAGAATAGAGCAGGAACAGCTGGCATTTTTTGTGCGAACCCGGCAGAAATATCTGGATATTGCAGCGTCTGAACCCAATATTGTTGTTATTGATGCCAGCCAGCCGTTATCACAGGTGCAGCAGGCTATTATTAATACTCTTGAACAACGGCTGCCCGTATGACATTGCCCTGGCTTCAGCCTTATCAGCAACAATTACTACAGCAGCGGCAAGCCGGAAACCTTGCCCACGCCTTATTATTCAGCGGCCCTGATGGGGTTGGCAAGGTTAATCTGGCACAATGGCTGGCTGCGGCCTTACTTTGCAAAGCATCTCAATTGTCATCGCAACCATGCGGGGAATGCAAAAGTTGCTTGCTGCGCCAGGCAGGAAACCATCCCGATTTATTTGAAGCTGACAGCAGTGGCCAGAGTATCAGTATTGACAGTATCCGCCAGATTACCTTATTTCTGCAGGAAACGGCGCAACAGCATGGTTCCAGAGTTGTACTGATTCGCCATGCTGATCAAATGACAGAAGCAGCAGCTAATGCATTGCTGAAAACGCTGGAAGAGCCACCACATAACAGCTATATCCTGTTGCAAAGCGCGCATCCAATGTTATTACCGGCAACCATTTTAAGCCGCTGCCAGCAGTGGAAGTTGTCTGCAGTGTTTGACCAACAGGCACAGCATTGGCTGGAGCACCATTCCAACCGACCTTTACCTGATTTCTTATTACACTATACCGGTGGTGGGCCATTACAGGCGCTGCAAATGCTGGAATCAGGCAAAGCGGATATGATTGTGTCACTGCAACAGCAACTGACCCGGTTTTTCCGTGATCAACTGGCATTGACTGAGCTGGTAAAGCAACTGGAAAGTTTTGATGATTGCAGCCGTTTATTTGGCTGGTATCTGCGCCACCATATACAGCCCAAACTACTGCAACAGCAGCCGGATCAGGCTATAAAACTGGCTGACAGTTATGGCCGCTGGTGCCAGAGTGAGCAGCAGATTAATGGCCAGAATAGAAATCTGGCGTTGCATGCATTTTTATTGGATGTAAAACGGTTGAGTGCCGCGGTATTCAGAACCGCCGCAAATTAACGAGGTGTATTTTGTTTGTTGATTCACATTGCCACCTGGATCGTCTGGAACTGGACAAACTGGGTATGACCCTGCAACAGGTGGTTGAGCGTGCCCGCGAAAGTCAGGTTCAGCACATGTTATGTGTTTCTGTCAGTTTGCAGGAGTTTGATGCCATGGCAGAGCTGGCCGCGCCCTTTGCTAATGTCTCGGTTTCCTGTGGTGAGCATCCTTTATATCAGGAACAGCAAGCCAGCGCAGAACTCCTGCTGGAAAAGTGTTTGCTGCCACAGGTGGTTGCAGTAGGGGAGACCGGTCTTGATTATTACTACTCATCTGACACCCGCCAGGTACAGCAACATGCTTTTGTAAACCATATTGAAGTGGCTCGGCAGGTAAAAAAGCCATTGATTATTCATACCCGCGATGCCCGCCAGGATACAATTGCTTTGCTGAAATCACACAGGGGAGACGATGCCGGTGGGGTACTGCATTGTTTTACTGAAGACTGGGATATGGCAAAAGCTGCGTTAGATATAGGTTTGTATATTTCTATCTCCGGCATTATGACTTTCCGTAATGCAGAAGCACTACGTGATGTTGTGCGGAAATTGCCTGCAGACAGATTACTGATTGAAACTGACTCTCCTTATCTTGCGCCGGTGCCTTACCGGGGCAAAACCAATCAACCCTCCTATGTAGCTGCTGTGGCTGCGGCAGTAGCTGAAGTTAGAAAAACCTCAGTAGAAACACTGGCAGCAGAAACAACAGCTAATTTCTACCGTTTATTTGATCGTTGCCCGCAGACACCTTTGCTTGTTTAAATGCACTTGTTTAAACATGACAAAAAAAGAGCCCGGAACATAATCTATTCCGGGCTTAGGGGAATGGCTCATTGAGTGATGAGCCGTGCGCTATCGAAGCAACAAAATTATCAACAACAAAAACTATCAGGCAGGATCCAGTGTAGCTAATGCACAGAATTTTGCTTTAACTGCAAATTGGTTCATATCAATAGCTTTTACAGGTTATCACCAGTTTATCCTCAATTTACCCACAGCAATTATCCACAAAAGCCAGTTGTCGAGCGGGTTGCAGCGATAGCTTAATGTTACATAAAGTTAACTTTGATAGAATAACCAAATATTAGAAATCATGAATTTATAAACAAAAAATCTAAAAACAATCATAAAGCACTAAAAGCTAGTATATCTTTCCGGTTTGTTTTTCTTTTATCGTAATCACTTCATGATTGTCGACAATTTGATTTGCTATAAGCTTGACTTTGGTCTTTTATGGGTTTAAAAATAGTCTACTATAAAATTTATGTCGACAATTTATGGCAGAGATATATCAGTTAACAACTGCACCTGTTACCGCCTCTGACCGGGTGCTGCAGGAGATCCGGCGGGCGATTGTAGAAGGAGAGATTGCGGCTGGCAGCAAAATCAGTGAACCAGAGTTGGCACGGCGTTTCGATTTAAGCCGGGCACCGTTACGCGAGGCATTGGCACGTTTAGAACGTTGTCACCTGATTGAACGGATCCCGAACGCAGGTGCCCGGGTTGTTAAATTGTCGACAACCGGTTTGCTATCTTTATATCAGCTGCGGGAAGAGCTTGAAGGATTAGCCTGCCGGCTGGCAGCAGAACATATGTCAGATGACGAAATCGCGGAAATTCGCCGGCTGCTGGACCAGCACTTATCAACTCAGCGGGTACGCGAAGGTGAAAGTTATTATCAGGAAGCCGGTGACCTGGATTTTCATTACCGGATTATTCAGGGCAGCAAAAACCATTACCTGATCAATATCCTGTGTGATGAGTTATATCACCTGGTCCGGATGTACCGGGTACAACTGGGAATGAACGGGCCAAGAGTATCGCGCGCTTTTGATGAGCACAAAGCGATTATTAATGCGATAGCCAACCGCGACGGTGAGCTGGCCGATTTATTGATGCGGCGCCATATTGCGGCATCACGTAAAAATATAGAACAACGCTTAATCAACGGGGAACAAAAATGACGACTCAGACCGCCGGAGCCAAGTTACGCGCTGCCATTGCTGCCAACTCTCCACTGCAGCTTGTAGGAACAATTAACGCTTATACCGCTATGATGGCTGAACGAACCGGCCATCAGGCGCTTTATCTTTCAGGTGCCGGTGTGGCAAATGCTTCTTTTGGCCTGCCAGACCTTGGTATGACATCGCTGAATGATGTTTGTGAAGATATCCGCCGTATTACTGCAGCTACTAACCTGCCGTTATTAGTTGATGCAGACACAGGCTGGGGCGGAGCTTTTAATATTGCCCGTACCGTAAAAGAAATGACCCGTGCGGGTGCAGCCGGTTTTCATATAGAAGATCAGGTTGCTCAAAAACGTTGCGGCCACCGGCCCAATAAAGAAATTGTATCTAAAGAGGAAATGGTTGATCGCATTAAAGCCAGCGTAGATGCCCGTACCGATGAAAGCTTTTTTATTATGGCCCGTACAGATGCACTGGCACAGCAAGGGCTGGATGCAGCGCTTGAACGGGCACTGGCCTGTGAAGCAGCAGGAGCCGATGCCATTTTCGCTGAAGCTGTTCATACGCTTGAGCAGTACAAGGCTTTTACTGCTGCATTAAAAGTACCGGTACTGGCGAATATTACCGAATTTGGTCAAACACCGTTATTCAATAAAACCGAGCTATCAGCAGTGGGTGTGGCCATGGTGTTGTATCCGTTGAGCGCATTCAGAGCAATGAATAAAGCGGCATTAACGGTATATCAGTCTATTCTGGAAGAAGGTGATCAGAAAGCGGTGCTGGATATGATGCAGACACGGGCGGAACTGTATGACTTTTTAAACTATCACAGTTTTGAGCAGAAACTGGATGAGTTGTTCAGCCAGAAGCGCTGATCGTTTTCTAACGATAACAAGTGTATTAATAAAAAATTAAATCAACAAAAGGGTAAATATCATGGTAGATAAAGCATTAGGCGGTGCTGGCCTGCGAGGGCAGGTTGCAGGGGAAACCGCACTCTGTACTGTAGGTAAATCAGGTACAGGTTTAACCTATCGGGGCTATGACATTAGTGATCTGGCTGCCAATACAGAATTTGAAGAAGTGGCTTTTTTGCTGTCCCGCGGTGAATTACCCACAGTACAGCAGCTGGCTGATTATAAAGCCAGGCTAAAAACGCTGCGGGCTATACCACAGGCACTGAAAGATGTGCTGGAGCGTATTCCTGCATCAGCTCATCCGATGGATGTGATGCGTACCGGTTGTTCAATGTTGGGTAATCTGGAAACCGAAACTGATTTTGCTCAGGCTGACCAGCATATCGACCGTATGCTGGCAGTGTTTCCGTCTATTGTCTGTTACTGGTACCGCTTCAGCCATGACGGCGTACGTGTTGATACTGAAACGAATGATGACTCTATTGGTGCGCATTTTCTGCATATGTTGCATGGTAAAGCCCCAAGTGAGTTACATGAGCAAGTGATGCATGCTTCGTTGATCCTCTATGCCGAGCATGAGTTCAATGCTTCTACATTTACCGCACGGGTGTGTGCGTCAACATTGTCAGATATTCATTCCTGCGTAACCGGTGCCATAGGCTCTTTACGCGGGCCACTGCATGGCGGAGCCAATGAAGCCGCTATGGAACTGATTGAAAATATGAAAGATGCTGATGATGCAGAAAAAACACTGCTGGGCATGCTGGAGCGCAAAGCCAAAATTATGGGCTTTGGCCATGCCATTTATCGTGAGTCTGACCCGCGTAATGCCATTATTAAAAAATGGTCAGAGAAATTGGCTGCAGAGTTTGGCGATTCCCGTTTATACGATGTTTCCGTTCGTTGTGAAGAGGTGATGTGGCGCGAGAAGAAATTATTCCCGAATGCCGATTTTTTCCACGCCTCTGCTTATCACTATATGGGGATCCCAACAGAGTTGTTTACCCCGATTTTTGTTATGTCACGGGTTACCGGCTGGACAGCGCATGTTAAAGAGCAACGGGCCAATAACCGTATTATTCGTCCCAGTGCGGATTACACCGGGCCTGCACCGCGTAAAGTAGCCCCAATCGAAAAACGCTAAGAAATAAGAAGTCGCAGGCAGGTTGAGACAAGCAACCTGCCTGCTGATATACAACGACCTGAGTAGCACAACATGAATACTGAATACCGAAAACGCCTGCCAGGAACTGAGCTGGATTATTTTGATGTGCAGCAAGCTGTAGATGCTCTTGCTCCCGGAGCTTACTCCTCATTGCCTTATACTTCGCGGGTGCTGGCTGAAAACCTGGTACGCCGTTGTGAACCGGCAATGCTTAATGATGCCTTACTGCAACTGGTGCAGCGCAAACAGGATATGGATTTTCCCTGGTTTCCTGCGCGGGTGGTTTGCCATGATATTCTGGGCCAGACAGCACTGGTTGATTTGGCAGGTTTACGTGATGCGATTGCTGATAAAGGCGGCGATCCGGCGAGGGTTAATCCGGTAGTTCCGACTCAGCTTATTGTAGATCACTCTCTGGCAGTAGAGCATGCCGGCTTTGAAAAAGATGCGTTTGAGAAAAACCGAGCGATAGAAGATCGCCGTAACGATGATCGCTTCCATTTTATTAACTGGACCAAACAGGCGTTTAAAAACGTTGATGTTATTCCTCCGGGCAACGGCATTATGCACCAGATTAACCTGGAACGGATGTCACCGGTTGGTTACGTAGAAGATGGTGTGGCTGTCCCGG
>CAZXTH010000141.1:0-8205 GCA_964643585.1 uncultured Pseudoalteromonadaceae bacterium | reverse complement strand
ATAACCACTGGTTCAGCTGATAGTTCAGTCCGGTAAACAATCCCTGATTTATACGGCGGCTCTGAGTATAGTTTGGCTCTGGTTTGGAGACCTCTTCATCATACCAGTTCACACCAGTCAGCCATGTCAGGCCTGCTGCAATATCTGCAGTTAGCTGATAATTAAACTCATCGCGCTCAGTCCGGATCGGGCTGCGTGAATCCGGCCCGTAAGTCGCATCGCTATCCAGAGTACGGCTTAGCTCTGCCTGGTGTTTCCAGATACCATGAGCATATTGCCAGCTTAACTGGTGGCTACGTTGTAATGTATCGGCTTCATCTTCTGAGCTAAAAGCAGAATCAAACTCATATTCCCCAGAGTTTATATTGGTCTGTAATTGCCACAGACCTACTGCCGACTGATAAGCCGCAGCCAGTTTCAGGTACTGCTGTGAATAACCATCAGCATCAGGATCGCTATTTTCTGACACATTAAAACCATCGGCACGGCTATAACCTGCTGTAGCGCTTACTGACAATTCAGAATTAACCTGATGTGATACCGCTATATCTGCATTCGCCTGACCATAGCTGCCACCACCTATGGTCAGTTCTGACTGTCTGGCTTTACGGGTTGTAATAGCAATGACCCCGGCTACCGCATCAGACCCATACCAGGCTGCGCGGGGCCCGCGGACTATTTCAATTTTCTCAATCAATTCCAGTGGAATCATGCTCAGCGAAGGCTGCCCGAGTGTAGCTGAACCAGTACGAACACCATCAATAAGCACTAATGTATGACCAGTGTTCCCTCCCCGGATATGTAAACCACTGCTTTGTCCCCTACCGCCATTACGGGCGATATTGATCCCTGGCAACTGGTTTAGCAAAGAAGGTAAATCACCGGCCTGGCGTTCAACAATGTCTTCACGTGTCAGTACAGTGACAGTGCTGAGAGCCTGATCTATTGGTTGAGCATGGCGACTGGCATAAACACTGATATGTTCGATATTTTCTTCCGCCAATACGGAAAAACAGCAGGAAGCAACCAGCACGGCTGCTACAGAAGGTTTAAACATGCAAAGCTCCATATAATGTGCCCACCGCACATCGGGTTGGTTAAAGGACCTTCTGGCCGGTATCCGGGCTCACAACCTGCCTGGAACCTGTTTACGATCTGCTGCACTTTGGCTCTGCGGTGTTAAAAACAGGCTTACAACCTTCGGTTGTCGCCTGTTTTTGCCTGGCATAACCTTTGTTCGCGAGATCGTAAATAGGTTCTTACGCTGATATTTCGCCTTCCCATCGTTGACAGTGGCATCTGAAATATCTCTGTTGTTTACCGTTGCGGGGGCAGCACTGGCTTTACACCAGTTTCCCGTTTAACTGTGACCTGCACAGCACCAGAAAATATGGCGCAAGTGTAACGATGATAAAAACAAAACACAATAGCAATCTAGACGTCCAATCAAAACAAGATACAGATAAGCTGAAGATGCCCATTATTTATCAGAGAAAAAGTCCATTGCCTTGCGTAGACGGAGATGGTATTAACGCAAAAGCTTTCAGCTGAAGTACCAATACCATAAGGAATACACCGGGAAGATGGCAGCAATCATTGTTCAGGAAAATGGCCTGACACTCAGCATTAGTAACGATAACAGACTACTGAATGTACAATTAAGTGGCGCTTTATTGCTGGCAGCAATCACGGCCGATGCTACCCCTGCTGCCGAAAATAACGTATCTCTTGCCTGCTTTCTGACAAACGCTGCACACCAGATAACTGAGCATAAGGCCGAATGGCGTTCTTTTTGCCAGGAACTGAGCATAACTGTCAGTACAGAGCCTGCATTTAGCGGATTTGTTTTGCTACGAGTTAATATGGGGTCAACATCTGATGACGAATGTGACTGGCAGCTTTCAGCAACCTTAAAGCTAAAACCACAGCAGTTAATTGATTTTGCTGCTGTTCTTGCTTCCTGTACACTGTAATAGTCTCTCTGGTTAACCTATATCAACATCTACAAATAGCGGTAAAGGATTTATGTATTACAGTTACGACGATATTGCAGCCAGATTTCATCAAGTTATCCAAAGCCCGGATAATAATCTTGCCCCCTTGCAAAACCTGGCTGTGCCCCATACTGGGCGAGGCAATTATCTCTTACTAATCCTTCAGTCCAAGCACGCAGAACAGGATAGCGAAGGTCACTGGAAGGTATTTAATCAGCCACCCCAGCCTGACGGATTATCACGACTCTGTGGCGAGTTGTATTATTATAACGTGAATGATAACAGTATCACTTCAACCTTGTTTGTGATACCAACGCTTTTCGACACACCAGAAATCTCTTTTCATTACCCTTATTTTCACTTTACCGCTGAAGATGAAAGCCTGTTTATTCGCGCCACACCGTTACAGATAAAATACGGCACCCGCTCTCTGGATCTGACACAAAGTGTTTCAGAGCAAGATATCGCCACAGCCTTTATTAACATGATGCGCTACCACCCTGAACCGGTAAAAATTTCAGACTATGGTGAACTCATCTGTACAGAAAAATCATGTGATTATTTCAGTGGTATCATTACGCGTCAGGGACATAGTGTGCCGCTGTCACTGAGTGTAGAGGAACCTGATGATGTTATTCCACTGCTGCCACAACTGGAATTGATGCTCAGTGAACTGGCACAACTGGAACAACAAGCTCGTCAGTACGCAGCACAGCAGTTAACAGAGATCTGGAATGAATACTGGGCAGCTGAAGATGAGCCAGCACTATCTACTGAACAATTTGCTGCTCAGCTGACATTACAGGAAATGATGATGGAAACTGACGGCATTCTGCAACTGAGCTTCTGGAATCCCACCCGGGATGAAATCAGCGTTGGTTATACTCTGGACAAGCAGTTTATTTCAGCAGAATTAGGTTAACAGCCAAAATATAAAGGCGTTTTTATAGCAGAACCTGATGAAAAATCAGGTTCTGCAGAAGCAATTTAATCGCGGAAGTTGGTAAACTGGAAAGCCTGTTCCAGCTCTGAACTACGTACCAGAGCAATCGCTTCCTGCAAATCGTCACGTTTTTTACCGGTCACCCGTACCTGATCTCCCTGAATAGCAGCCTGTACTTTCAGTTTGTTATCTTTAATCAGTTTTACCAGCTTTTTAGCCATGTCCTGCTCGATGCCCTGTAACAGGCTCACACTCTGGCTGTAGGTTTTACCGGAATGAACAACATCACCCTCTTTAAACGAACGTACATCCAGCCCGCGCTTTACTGCTTTCGCCAGAAACATTTCCAGCATTTGCTGTAGCTGAAACTCAGCTTCCGCTTGCATGGTAATAATTTTATCTTTTAAGGTAAATTCTGCCTGTACCCCTCGAAAATCAAAGCGAGTATCCAGTTCACGGTTAGCATTTTCTACGGCATTCAGCACTTCCTGCTGATCCACTTCGGACACGATGTCAAACGAAGGCATTTGTTTCTCCTGCATTTCAGCGTTAATTCAGTTACTGGTGATTATAACCAGAAAACTGTTACAATCCGAGTAACACTTTTCAGGAGCTTATTGTGTCAGCAGTCTTCTACCGCCGGCTTTGTCTGGCTTTTCTGATACTCGCAACATTCGGTTTTCTTGCTGAAATCAGCGGTCATGGTATCGGTGCCGGTATCATGCATTTTGATAAACTGGCCCACTTTGGTATTTTCCTGGTACTGACCTGGCTTACCTGGAAAGGCTTCCGGCCTAAATTCTGGGTGAATTTACTGGTGCTAAGCAGTTATGGTGCGCTGGTTGAAATCGTACAGCATAACTTTACCCGCCGTAGTGGCGACTGGCTCGACTGGCTGGCCGATACAGCAGGTATTCTGACCTTTTACCTGTTACGGGCAATCTGGCACAAATGGCGGCCACGCAGCAAACGTTAACCTGGGCAGTCGTTGGTCAGGGAGCCATTGGCTTACTTGCGGCCTGCAGGTTAAAACTTGCAGATATTCCGGTTATCCTGTGGCTGCGCCAGCCTCAACAGCAACCATTGCCTGTCAGTTTTACCAGCCATAACCAGCAACATTATCCGCTGGTATTGCCAACCTCTGACCATACCGAAATACTACAACGTGTATTTATTCCGGTTAAAGCCTACGATGCTGTCGAATGTATCCAGCAGTTGCTGCCTTATCTGGCAACTGACGCGCAATTAGTGCTCAGCCATAACGGTATGGGCACTATTGAACAAATATTATCCATGCTTAAACCACAGCACGGATTATGGTTTCTGAGCACTAGCCTGGGTGCAATGAAAAGTGTAATAAAAAGCCCCACAACAGCGGTGCAGCATACAGGTGAAGGAAAAACCATACTTGCCCCACTAAATCAGGCAGCAGCAAAAGCACAACAAGAAGTCACTTCAACAATGCAGGCAGCTTTTCCGGCAGCAGAACGGGTTAATGATATTCAGCCATATTTGTGGCAGAAACTGGCAGTAAATGCAGTAATAAACCCGCTGACGGCCATTTTAAATTGCCGTAACGGTGATTTACTGCAACAGAAATACCGGCAGCAAATAACTGAGCTGGTTAACGAAGTGTGTGCTACAGCAACAGCCACAGGCTATACCATGCAACCACAGCCAACATTGATGAACGTGCTGAACGTAGCAGAAAAAACAGCAGCTAACTTCTCGTCTATGCAACAGGACATTGCAGCTGGCCGCCGTACAGAAGTGGACTATATTACCGGCTACCTGCTACAGCAGGCAGCACGTTTTAAACTGGAATTACCTTTAAATAAAAATCTGTTGCAACAGATTAAGGTATTACAAGCCCGTTACGGCCGGTAAACCGCCACATTTTTAAAACCCTGTTCCTGCAATAATATGGCCTGTAACCGGCTCATTACCCCTTTACTGCAATAGCAATAGTACTGGCGGCTTTGATCCAGTTCGCCAAACTTTGTGGCTAACCGGTAAAATGGCAGTTCAATCACCTGATAACCATCCAGTTGCAACGGCACCGCTTCTGTTTCTTCCGGGCTACGGATATCAAGAACCACGGCATCCTGCGGTAATACAGATAAACTGCTGACTTCATGCGTTTGCTGCTGCGACTGATAATCTACCGTACGGATATCCAACACATTAGCATCGGTAACAACTTTATCCAGAATACTCAGGTCAAACTGTTGTTCATTGCGCTCTACCTCTGCCAGCACGGCACTGACGGTCGGCTTACGGGAAATGACACCACAATACTCCGGCATGGTTTTGGCGATATCTTCAGTACCGATTTTCCGCGCCAGATCCATAATTTCCTGCTTATCGTGGCTTAACAGCGGCCGTAGAATCAGCATATCGGTTACCCGGTCAATCACATTCAGATTCGTAATTGTCTGGCTGGAAACCTGGCCGATACTTTCTCCGGTGACAACCGCTTTAATACCAAGGTTTTCTGCTACTTTGGTAGCGGCCCGCATCATCATCCGTTTTAGGACTACGCCCATCAGGCCATTATCAATTTTTTCCAGAATTTCGGTTACAACCGGCGCAAAATCCACACTGATAAATTTGACCCTGTGCGACAAGCTGTATTTTTGCCACAGATAAACCGCCATCTCACGTACACCCGCCTCGTGAGCGGCTCCACCCAGATTAAAAAACAGGTAATGGGTACGTAAGCCTTTTCGAATCATCAGATAGCTGGACACACCAGAATCATAACCACCGGAAATTAACGACAGCACATCTGACTGGGAAGGCAGCGGAAATCCGCCCATTCCTTCGTAGGTATGCCGCACCAGCATCACTTTATCTTTGCGGATTTCCAGCCTGACTGTCACATCAGGATTTTTAAGCTGCACTCTGGCCGAATCAATATGCTGGTTCAGACCGCCACCAATATAGCGCTCAGCTTCAATGGACGTAAAATCATGATTTCCCTGACGCCGCACCCTTACACAGAAACTTTTATTTTCAAGCTGGCTGCGGTAAACCTCCAGTACCTGTTCAAAAACTTCATGCAGGCTGGTGAATACTGTAGATTGCATTTCAGAGAAATGTACAATGCCCGGAATACAGGCCAGGCGCTCAATCAGTTTGCTACGGATTGCTGGCGTGTCATTTTCACAACTGACGGTCAGGTGATCAAACTGGTTATTCACCCGCACCCCTTCGTCTACCTGCAACAGGATAGTTTTAATATTACGTTCTAATAGCAGGGTCTGGCGCTTACGCACCGATTTGCTCTTAATTGATATTTCAGGGTGCAGCTTAATAATAAATTCAATCATGATACGGCAGTCACGGCAAAAAACTGGCGCGGATTATAGCGGATTTCACAGCAAAGGCGAAGGATACAACAGACAGCTCCCGCTTAATAATCAGCGGGAGCCGGAAAAAGATAATCAAGGAGCCTGTACGCTGATAGGATCAGACTCTTTCGCCTTACCCTGCATAATGGCTATTTCAACCCGACGGTTACGACGGCGGTTTTGTTCAGTATCATTCGGCAGTAACGGTTTGGTATCTGCATAGCCCATTACCACCAATCGTTTACGATCAAATCCCTGAACCTTCAGCATTTCTGTTGCTACCGACACCGCCCGTTTGGCCGATAAATCCCAGTTATTTAAATGTAATTCATCTGAAATCTGAATATCATCGGTATGGCCTGTTACGGTAATTTCACCCGGCACTTCGTTCAGTAACGTAGCAATCTGCTGAATAATCGGTTTGAAACGCGGCTGCAGAAAAGACGAACCTGACGGAAACGAACCATTTTCACGGATACGGATAATAATCTGCTGTCCCAGAGATTCCAGCTCTATTGCTCCATCGACAATTTCCTGCTGTAGCTGCTCGGCCAGCTTTTTCACCATATCATTGGTACGCTGTTGCATTGCCTGCTGTTCTGCCGTTGTCGCACTATCAGCATCACTGATTTCATCGGCATCACTATGTGCCTGCCCGCCAGATAAATCTTCACGCTGTTGCTGACGCCCGCCAGAAATATCATCCTCCCCAGGCTGAAACTCAATCATCTGCTGCGTGATATCCATAGTTTGCTGCTGAATGGTTTCAATCGGAGTCGGCTCAGGCCGGCCGGGGCGAAACTCTAGTGCAATCACGCTGGTACCTTTGGGAATATCTTCAACTTCTATTTTATTCTGCACCCCGAACGCAAACTTCATTGAACCGGCAATCTGTTTGAATTTCAGTACGTCCATTTCAGAAAACGACAGCAACAATACAAAGAAACACATCAGAACTGCCATCAGGTCAGCAAAGCTGGTCATGTAACCGGGTGCGCCCTTGGGGGGGCATTTACACTCTTCAGCCTGTTCGCTCATCGGTTATTCCCCGCTCGCTACTTCGCGTTTACGTTCTTCCAGATAATTACGCAGAATACCTTCAATCACTTTCGGGTTCTGTCCATCCTGAATTCCCAGAATGGCATCCAGTATCAGCTGATTGTTCAGCTTTTCTTCCTGGTTACGTAAAGAAAGTTTGTCCGCCAGCGGAATGGCCACAATGTTCGCAAGAAAAGCACCATACAGCGTAGTAAGCAATGCCACCGCCATGGCCGGGCCGATAGATTTCGGGTCATCCATGTTAGACAGCATCGCAACCAACCCGACGACAGTACCGATAATACCCATTGCCGGAGCAGCGTCCGCCATACTACGCAACATGGAAATAGCAATTTCATGGCGTTTCTCCGTCAGGCTGATATCTTTCATCAGCGTGGAGCGCACCACATCAGCATCATGACCATCAACCAGCATATTGATGCCTTTTTGCATAAAATTATTCGGAATCTCCGCTTCTTCTAATGCCAGAAAGCCACCTTTACGTGCCGCATCAGCCAGTTGAACTGCTTTTTCAATCAATGCTTCCGGAGCTTCCCGTTTAAACGAGAATGCTTTGGCAATCGCTTTACCAGATGAAAAAAACTGTGACAACGTATAACGGGTCATTACTACAAACAGCGAGCCACCAAATACGATAAACACTGAAACAGTGTCGGCATACATGCCCGGTGCACCATTACTGGCCAGCACCATCGCCATCAGCATAAAACCCATAGCACCTAATAAACCAATCAGGGTAGCCAAATCCACCGTGTCTCTCCTTAAAAAACGATCGCAGCAGCTGTTTGCTGACTATTTTACCTTAGCTGATAGCTGGTTATCGACCACAAGCTGAGAATGATTAAGCAAAAATTCA
>CAZXTH010000140.1:0-8271 GCA_964643585.1 uncultured Pseudoalteromonadaceae bacterium | reverse complement strand
GTAACGCGCCGCTTACCGGTACGCAGAATATCAAAAACGTTTTCAGCACCATGGCAGGCATCAACCAGTTCAGCCAGCGCCAGAAAACCAGCACCACCTTTTACGGTATGAAAACCACGGAAAATAGCATTAAGCAGATTGGCATCATCAGGATTATTCTCCAGCTCAACCAGCTGTTCCTGCAATAACTCCAGGATTTCACCGGCTTCAACCAGAAAGTCCTGTAAAATATCCTCATCCATATCAAAGCTCATGCACAGACACCCCTGTTAAAAACCTAAACTGGATAATAAGTCATCTACGTCATCCTGACCGCTTACCACATCATTACGGCTGGCTGCATCAATAATCGGTCCTTCGACTCCGTTGACTGCCTTGGTTTTACGGCTAACAGTGCTACTGCTGTCAGTCTGCGGCAGATTGGTCTGCCCAAAAGCGGTCAGTAAGCCAATCAGGCCATCTTCCACTTCTCTTACTAATTCAATTACCCGGCGTAGAATCTGCCCTGTAAGGTCCTGATAATCCTGTGCCATCAGAACGTCGGTAAGTAACGAATTCAGCGTTCCGGAATCATCACTGGCCTGTGTCAAAAAACCATTCAGGTTATGACACAGCTGCTTGAACTCTCCGACTTTCAGATCACGGCTCATCAGTTTGTGCCATTCAGGCAAAATACCGGTGAGATTTTGTGACAATTTATCAGCGATAGGCAAACAACATTCCACAGCATCCATAGTGCGGTTAGCAGCCTGCTCTGTCATATCAATAACATGATTCAGTCTTTTTTTAGCATCAGGAATGTCTTCTTCCAGCAAGTTATTAATGGAAGAGTCCAACTGGAAGTTCTTTAGAGAATCATGAAGTTGCCGGGTTAGCTTCCCTACCTCGGCAAAAAGTTCGGAAGAATCCGGTACAGCAATTTGCTGTACCATCTCATTTGCGGCCTCGTTTTCACCCATTTCGAGTAACTGGACGAGTTCTTTCGCTTGTTGCAGAGAGATCACAGGTGCCGTAATTCCAGACATGGCATCGCTCCTTTGTCAGTTACGGGTTACCCTATACGCTCAAAAACCTTTGCCAGCTTTTCTTCCAGTGTTGCAGCAGTAAAAGGTTTAACGATATATCCGTTTACACCGGCTTGAGCAGCAGCAATAATCTGCTCTTTTTTCGCTTCTGCCGTTACCATCAATACCGGAATATGCTTCAGCTTGGCATCAGCTCTGATTGCTTTCAGCAAATCAATTCCCTGCATACCCGGCATGTTCCAGTCAGTCACAACAAAATCAAAACCGCCGCTTTGCAGCATAGGTAGAGCAGTACTGCCATCGTCTGCTTCTGACACGTTAGTAAAGCCAAGATCCCGTAACAGGTTTTTTATTATCCGTCTCATGGTTGAAAAGTCGTCTACCACAAGAATTTTCATGTTCTTATCCAAAATCCCCTCCGACGAGATAGTGTTATCTCAGAATACATTTACAACCAATCCTGCATTCTGGCTTTTAACCTGACCAGTGCCTGACTATGGATTTGACTTACCCGGGATTCGCTGACATCCAGCACCGCCCCGATCTCTTTAAGATTGAGTTCGTCATTATAATATAGTGAAAGCACTAAAGCTTCACGTTCGGGCAAACTGCTGATGGTTTTAACCAGTGACTGGTGGAAAGCTTCATTAGCCTGTGATTCATAAAGATGATCACAATCTTTGTCAGCCGATGTCACCAGCACATCTTCAGATATACCCAGATCCTCGATACCAATCAACCTTCCGCTGCTGATATCAGTCAGCATATGATGATACTCCTCCAGGGAGATATCAAGCTTTTCAGCAACTTCTGTATCTTTTACATCACGACCAAGCTCTGCTTCAAGCTCAGAGATAGTATCGGAAATCAGTCTGGCATTGCGGTGAACTGAACGGGGGGTCCAGTCTCCACGGCGCATTTCATCAAGCATTGCACCGCGGATTCTGATACCAGCAAAAGTCTCAAAACTTGCACCTTTGCTGCCATCAAAATTTTTAGCTGCTTCAATCAATCCTATCATGCCGGATTGGATCAAATCATCAACCAGTACACTGGCCGGTAAACGGGCCATAAGATGATAAGCAATACGTTTAACAAGAGGAGCATAACGCTCGACCAGCTGTTGCATCTGGTCTGCTCCACCATATGCGGCTAGCTTGCTGTTCACGTTAACCTCGCTCTGTCCGGGGTTGAACCAGCTGCTCCAGAAAAAACTCCAGATGCCCGGAAGCATTATCCGGTATAGGCCACTTTATCGCTTTCAGGGCCAAGCTCTGTACAGCAATACTAGCAGGCGTTTTAGGGAAAGCCTCAACAAACCCTTTTTGCTTACGGGCAGCCTTGCGCACATTCTCATCATAAGGTACGGTTGTAACCAATTCCAGATTTACATCAAGAAAGCGGTCAGTTACGCGAGTAAGTTTAATAAAAAGTTCCTGACCTTCGCGAGCACTGCGCACCATATTAGCCACAATTTTAAATTTACCCACGCCGTAATCACGATTCAGGATCTTCATCAGTGCATAAGCATCGGTAATTGAAGAAGGCTCATCACAGACCACAACCAGCACATCCTGTGATGCACGGGAGAAACTCAGCACCATATCAGAGATACCAGCAGCGGTATCAACCAGTAAAACATCAATTGGTGTTTTTAGTTCACTGAATGCGCGAATAAGCCCTGCATGTTCTGCAGGAGCAAGCTCTGTCATATTCTGGGAACCTGACGTAGCAGGGATAATTTTAATCCCCAACGGGCCATTGATAATGATTTCATCCAGGCTGGCTTCACCAGACAGGACATGTGATAAATTCTTTTCAACTCTCAGGCCAAGCATAACATCACAGTTAGCTAACCCAAGGTCAGCATCCAGTACCAACACCCGTTTACCCAGTTGGGACAGTGCCATAGCAAGGTTCAGGGTAACGTTAGTTTTACCTACCCCGCCTTTACCACCTGTTACGGAAATGACTTTTACCATCTGCTTGTTCATTCTTCTCAGACCATTGGCTTGATCGTCTGTAACTTCACTGTGCATAGGTTCCTTCCACCCGGGACGAATCATTCTGATACCACTGATGTCCCGTACTACTTTGTGCTATTCGTAATTCTTCTGCCTGCTGCACCAGCGCTCGGGCATCGGCTACAACCAAATCTTCAGGCACTCGCTGACCATTCGTCAGGTAACCTACCGGTAATGCATTCTGGATAGCGACATTAATTACTTCACCTAAGCTTAAACATTCATCAAGCTTAGTGAAAATACAACCAGAAAGAGGAATACGTTTGAAATGCGCTACAGTTTCCTGCATCACCCTTGCCTGTGCTGTGGCAGACAATACCAGATAACTTTTTATTTTAACACGGGAATTATGCACTAAAGTTGCCAGCTTTTCAGCAAGCTGCAAATCCCGCTGACTCATACCTGCGGTATCAATAAGCACCAGCTTACGCTGTTGCATCTGGTTCAGCAAGACGGCCAGCTCTTCACTGTTTTTTGCTTGCTTTACCGGGCAACCAATAATACGGCCAAATGTTGCCAGTTGTTCAAAAGCACCGATACGATAAGAGTCTGTAGTAATCAGAGCAACCTGCTCAGCACCATGACGCTTGGCAAATTCAGCCGCCAGCTTTGCTACCGTGGTGGTTTTCCCTACACCTGTTGGCCCAACCAATGCAACTACACCACCACGACGCAGAATATCATCATTCGTGCTGCTCAGCTGCCCTGCCAGTAATTCCAGAGCCGAATCCCAGGCATCAGTAACATTCAGTTCTTCCGGCATAAAGCACGCAAGCTGGTCCGCTACCTGCTCTGACAATCCCATTTGCTGCAGATTTTCAATAACCAATGCTCTCACAGGTTCACGGCGAGCCAGATCCTGCCACATCAGGCCGGATACCTGATGCTGTAATAATTGACGCATAGACAACATTTCGTTGCGCATGGCATCCAGTTGCTGCTGCATCAAGCGTGCTTGTTGCTCCTGCTGCTTAGTCAGCTCTGCCAATTGCACAGCGCCGGTGCCGGAACTTTGACGCTCAAATACAGGAGCTGGTTTAATAACAGTTTCGCTTTCAGTGCGGGTATCAACCACTGGCTGGCTGGTTTTCTGCTGTTTGAGCATTTGTCTGGCAAGCAGTGCTTTCAGGGAGTCGGCGGGGGCTGCCGCTTCCGGTTCATCATCAACAGTCACATGCAACCGCGAGGCAGGTGCTTTGGTTACAGGCTTCGGAGCCTTATCCTGCTTACCCTCCGGGTCGATAGCCGCTACAATCTCAACCCCTTCGGCCACTTTCTTATTTGAAAGAATGATAGCATCAGGCCCCAGAAACTCTTTAACCTCAGCTAAGGCTGTGCGCATATCTTTAGCAACAAAGCGTTTGATTTTCATGGGCTATCTCCTAATTAGACTGGCCGATCACACTGACAATGCGAATCTGTTTATCATCAGGAATTTCCTGATATGACAATACTCGTAATCCTGAAATGGTGTATTTCACGAATCGTGCCATAACTGAGCGTAAAATTCCTGACGTCAGTAAAACAGCGCTTTCACCATTCAATTCCTGATTGCGGTAAGCCTCGGTCAGTGACTGCTGAATCCGCTCTGCCAGACCTGGTTCTATGCCAGCTCCATCATTACCTGCAGCCTGCATCGACTGATGCAGCATCTGCTCCAGTTCCGGAGCAAACGTAATCACAGGTATCTCTGCCTGACTACCAGCAACTTCCTGAACAATCAGACGTCGCAGTGAAATACGGCATGCAGCGGTCAGCACATCGACATCCTGACTTTTGGCACCATATTCCACCAGAGTCTGTACGATAGTACGCATATCGCGGATGGGTACTCCTTCCTGCAACAGATTTTGCAGTACTTTTACTACGGTAGTAAGAGGTAAGGTATCCGGCACCAACCCTTCAACCAGCTTAGGTGAATGCTTAGCCAGCATATCCAGCAGGTTCTGTACTTCTTCGTGCCCCAGTAAGGTAGCAGCATGGTTTGTCAGAATCTGGCTCAGATGAGTAGCCACAACCGTGGCAGCATCAACAACGGTATAACCCAGTGTTTGAGCATGTTCACGCTGCTCTTTCGGGATCCATACTGCTTCCAACCCGAATGCCGGGTCTTTAGTAGCAATACCTTTCACTGTGCCAAAAACCTGCCCGGGATTGATCGCCAGTTCATTATCATGACGCAGTTCAGAAGTACCACTAGTAACGCCCATCAGTGTTACACGGTAGCTGTTAGGCTCCAGATCAAGATTATCGCGAATATGGACAGGCGGGATAAGGAACCCCAGTTCCTGGGATAATTTTTTACGTACCCCTTTAATCCGGTTCAATAACTCACCTCCCTGGGATTTATCTACCAATGGAATTAAACGGTAACCGACTTCCAGCCCGATGGTATCTACGCCCTGTACATCATCCCAGCCAATTTCTTTAACGGGTTGTTCTGCAGGAGCCAGTTCCTGTTGTTGTTTATTAACCAGTTCAGTCTTCGGTAGTTTTTCACGATGGTGCAACAGGTAGCCAATACCACCAACTATTGCTCCCAGGCTCAGAAAAGCGAAGTGCGGCATACCAGGCACCAGACCAATTACGACCAGAATGCCACAAGCCACAAACAGGATTTGTTTATTACCCATTTGCAGTGACATTTGCTGTCCCATGTTTTCTGGCTTTTTCTCACGGGTAATAATAATTGCAGCACCGATAGACAATAACAATGCAGGGATCTGAGCAACCAATCCATCGCCGATGGTAAGTAAAGTGTAGATTTCAATCGCTTCACCAAAGCTTAATCCATGCTGGATCATCCCGATAAAGAAGCCGCCCACCAACCCAACGATCATAATGATGATACAAGCAATGGCATCGCCTTTAACAAACTTGCTGGCACCATCCATCGAGCCGTAAAAATCCGCTTCACTGGTCACTTCGGCACGCCGGGTTCTGGCTTCTTCCTGAGTAATAAGGCCAGAGTTAAGATCAGCATCAATCGCCATTTGTTTACCCGGCATAGCGTCCAGTGTAAATCGGGCAGTAACTTCTGCAATACGGCCTGCACCTTTGGTAATAACAACAAAGTTAATAATCACCAGAATAACAAAAACCACCAGACCAACCGCATAGTTACCACCAATAACTACTGAGCCGAAAGCTTCAATAACTTTACCAGCAGCATCAGGGCCATTATGCCCTTCCAGCAATACCACCCGGGTACTGGCTACGTTAAGGCCTAACCGTAAAATCGTGGCAACCAGCAACACACTGGGGAACAGGCTAAAGTCCAGCGGTTTCAGGCTGTAAATACATACCAGCAGAATCACCAGAGCCAGTGCAATATTAAACGTGAACAGAATATCCAGCAGGATTGGCGGTAATGGCAAAACCATCATAGACAAGGCCGCAAGAATTAACAGCGGGGCCCCAAGGCCTTTAGTAAACGCAAGTTTACTGCGATCGAATTGCCGGAAATAACTGACTAACTGCATGGCCTACCTGACAAAAAATTGGCTTATAGTCGATATTCAGCAAAAAGCGTTCCAGTTTTTAAAGAGAATGCATAGCACCCAAAAGATCATAAAAACCTAATATAAATAACCACTTTTAAAATTTAAATCACATTTAGAACCAATATTTGACAAATATACTATCATTAGGCATGTTGCTTCTTGTTACCAAATCAGGGCCTTCCGGAAAGCTTATAAACACTACCTGTCCGGTAAACCCAGTGCAGACCATAACACCTGATCCATTGACACCAAACACTGCAGGAGAAACCATTCATGCTGGATTTTTTCAAGGACAGAACACATCAGCAAACGGCTCTTCAGGTATTACGGGAAGAACTGCAGCAATCTGAACACAAAATAGCTGCATTATGGAATAACGTAGGCCTGATTGAATTTACCCCTGGCGGTATTATTCTCACAGCCAATCCCCTCTTTCTTGGGATTGTCGATTACCAGGCTGACGAAGTCATTAACCGGCACCACCGGATGTTTTGTATTGAGCACTATGCGGACTCTGTTGAATATCAGCATTTCTGGCAGGAATTGGCAGCAGGCAAACCACAGAAAGGCACTTTTGAAAGAGTAACCAGAGAGGGCCGGCATATTTATCTGGAAGCCACTTATTTTCCGGTCAAAAATGAGCTGGGCCAAGTATATCGTGTTATCAAAATTGCTTCTGATATTACACCAACCCAGGAAACACTGAATGATAAAGAAGCGGTGCTGGAAGCTCTCGACCGCTCACTGGCTGTAATTGAGTTTACACCTGACGGTTATGTCCGTAATGCTAACAACAATTTCCTGAATGTCATGGGCTACCAGTTGGACCAGATTCAACACAAGCACCATGAAATATTCTGCTATCCGGAATTCTATAAAAAACACCCTTCATTCTGGCAGGAACTGGCAAAAGGCCAGCTTTATTCCGGCCGCTTTGAACGTAAAGATGCTTGTGGCAACACTGTCTGGGTAGAAGCAACTTATAACCCTATCCGCAACGATGAAGGCAAAGTATATAAAGTCATTAAATTTGCTTCTGATATTACCAGCCGTGTGAATGGCGCAATAAGTGCAGTAGAGGTTGCAGCAGCAACTTCTGAAGAAACCGCACAAATCGCCAAGCTTTCAACAGATAAGCTAAATGACGCTGTACGTGCCTCAGGAAAAATAGCTACACAGGTAAAAGTTGCCAGCCATATCGGTAATCAACTGATGGACTTATCATCCAATATTACAGCTATCGTTACGACAATCAGGGGAATTGCCGAACAGACCAACCTGCTGGCTCTGAATGCCGCAATTGAAGCAGCCAGAGCAGGAGATTCCGGCCGGGGTTTTGCGGTAGTAGCCGATGAAGTACGCAAGCTTGCTGCCAGAACATCCGAGGCTACTGCAGAAATTGGCATTGTTGTTCAGAACAACACAAATCTGATTAAGCAAATTGATACCGAGCTTTCTGGTGTATCTGAACTTGCTACAGATGGAGAAAATAAAATTCATGATGTTTCGACCGGCATCAGTGAACTGGAAAAAGGCGTCAACTCATTAGCTGAAGTTGTGCAACGCCTTAAACCATAATCTGTCGTAAGTCTTAGAACCTGTTTCGGATCTGCTGTGTTAAAAACAGGCTTACAACCAAAGGTTGAACGTACTTTAGTACGGCACGTAAGGGCGAGCTTCGCGAGTAAAATGCTCATTTACTCTATGTAAACTGCGCTT
>CAZXTH010000139.1:0-8287 GCA_964643585.1 uncultured Pseudoalteromonadaceae bacterium | reverse complement strand
GGCCCTAATAAACTGGCGATTGCACTGGCCATTATGCTGACAGTACCGGTGATTTATCATTTTATGCCTGATACCTGGCACGACAGGATGAGCACCATTATCGAACCAGACAGAGAAAGCTATGATACCTCGGTAACCGGGCGTTTTAATGCCTGGGAAATGGCATTCCATCTGGCTCAGGATAAACCACTGGGCGGCGGGCTGAATGCCTTTAACCGAGAGAACTTTTACCTGTATGCACCTGATCCGGAAGCCTTTCACGATGCGCACAGTATTTACTTCCAGATTATCGGACATCATGGTTTTATCGGTTTTGGTTTATGGTTCTGTATTTACCTCAGTAGCTGGTTTGTAGCGCGCAACATTATTAAGCTGGCCGCTAACCGGCAAGATCTGAAATGGGCATCTCTGCTGGCCAGAATGCTGCAATGCAGTTTGATAGCCTATGCGGCTGGCGGCGCATTTTTAGGGCTGGCGTATTTCGATTTGCCATTCCATCTGGTGATTACGCTGGTTGCGGTACAGCATTTGCTGAAAAAACAGCTGGCCACAGAAAAACAGCAGGCACTTGCCGCCCGCAGAGCCGCAATTGCTCCAGGCAGTAAAAGGATACCGCATGAACTCGCTTAGCCGCACGTTTAGCCATAGCTATAACAAGGCGTATACCTGGCTGGTCAGCCGGGTATTATTCCGGTTACACGAAGCCATCAAAGGCCATAGTACCTATGCCATGCTGGAGAGGCTGGATGCCTCACAATGGCACAGCCTACAGCGGCTTGAGTTGGAGCAGCAACTAAGATTGCAGCAGTTTATCCGTCATATCAGCCAACATACGCCTTATTACCAGCAACTGTTTGCAACGCTAAAGCTCAAACCATCGGATATCCGCACTGCTGCCGACCTGGCAAAACTGCCTTTCCTGACCAAAGCCGTTATTAAAGAACAGCAACAGCAGTTGATCAGCCAGCCTTCCCAGAAATTGACACGCTATAACACCGGCGGCTCAAGCGGTGAACCATTAATCTTCTTTATGGGGCCTGACCGTATCAGCCATGATGTTGCAGCAAAACTCAGAGCTACCCGCTGGTGGCAGGTCGATATCGGCGATTCGGAGGTTGTATTATGGGGCTCTCCGATTGAGCTGACGAAACAAGACAAAGTAAAAAGCCTGCGCGATAAAGTTTTCCGCTCTGTGCTGCTACCGGCATTTGAACTTACACCAGCCCATATTGCGAAATACCTGCAACAATTGCAGCAACTAAAACCCTATATGCTGTTTGGTTATCCTTCAGTTATTCATCAGTTGGCCCTGGCAGCACAACAGCAACATATTAACTTGCAACAACTGGGCGTAAAGGTGGTTTTTGTCACATCAGAAATGCTGTATGACCACCAGCGCCAGCTGATTGAACAAAGTTTCGGCTGTCCGGTAGCCAACGGCTATGGTGCACGTGACGCCGGTTTTATTGCTCATCAGTGTCCGGCAGGTAAGCTGCATATCAGTGCAGAAGATATTATTGTCGAAATTATTGATGAACAGGGCAAGCCACTGCCTGCTGGTCAGCATGGCGAAATAGTGGTTACCCACCTGCAAACTACCGCTTTCCCTTTTGTCCGGTATCGCACTGGCGATATGGGAACCATCAGCACCACTGCCTGCAGTTGCGGTCGCGGTTTACCGGTACTGGAACAGGTTAGCGGCCGTACCACTGACTTTCTGCTGACAGCACAGGGAGATAAACTGCATGCCCTGTCGCTGATTTACATTCTGCGGGATATTCCTGAGATTCAACAGTTTAAAATTATTCAGCACCCTTCGCGGCAGGTTGAAATTATTTATATCGCTCAGGCGGCACTAGGCAAAGCGGCAACAGAGCAAATTATTCAGCGTTTTAAACAACGGCTGGGCGAGCAGGCAGAGATTATCCTGACCGAGGCCACCGAGATTGCCCCTCAGAAAAACGGTAAATACCGCTATGTGGAGTGCCTTGCAGGATGAGCTTTCGTTTGCTGTCAGTATGCCTTAGTGGCTATATGCTGCTGTGTGCCCCCTTCCTCATAGCAGCCCCTCAACCGGTGCTGTGGCATGAAGGCACAGATAAACTGCCCGGCGCCACCTGGCAGTACAGTTACAGTGCCGCCAAACTGGCCTGGCAACAACCTATGGGCAGCTGGTTTGACAGCAAACAACAGTATCTGGGCAACAGCGCCTATAGCGAAGCTGATGCAGCCGTAAGTAAAACACCATACTTGTTAAACTGGCCGCTACAGCCAATGCTGGCGCAACAGCAGATTAAACCGGGACAAAAGCTTGATCTGTTGCTGCGTAATCAACCCGGCAGCAAAGGTACAACCGAGTTTTACAGCAAAGAACAAAACAGCCTGCCACCACAGCTAAAGCTCATCACCAACAAGCGTACTATTTCGCTTGATGCCACCATGGATACCTTTCTGGATAAAAGTACATTCCGCTCATTGGGTACCCGCCCACAACTGAAAGTTGGCCCGGCGAATGTTGCTTTGCTGCAGTTTGCCATTCCTCTGCTGGCGGAGGGAGAACAACTGACCAACGCCAGCCTGCTGCTGGAAACCTACCGGCAGTATGGTGCAAATCGTATTGGTGTTTACCTGCTGGCTGAACCGGAAGATAAGCCAACTGATCCGCCGTTAACTGCCAGCAACCATATCGTTTTCAGCGAAGACTTCAGTAACCGGCGTGGGAGCAGCCGGTGGCATGATATCAGCGCCCGCAACCGGGCTGAACGGGTAACTGCACCGCAACGCCCCGGGCAACAAGCCCTGAAAGTTAATTTTACGCCCAGCCAGCATCTGGCGCTGGATATGAGTATCAGATTGAAGCAATTACTTCCTGATGAGCCAGAAGCCCTGTATTTTCAGTACGATTTGTATCTGGCAGATAATTGGTTCTCAGACAGCCAGGGCGGTAAATTTCCGGGATTGGCCGGCACCTATCAACAGGCAGGCTGGGGTGGGCGCAGTGCCGATGGCAGTAATGGCTGGTCTGCCAGAGGCCAGTTTGGCGATACCGTTGTCAGTAACGATACGCTGAATAACACAACACCCATCGGTTTTTATGCCTATTATCCGGATAACGGCCAGCGTTACGGGGCCGCATTTTACTGGGATAAAGCCATCAGCAAGCTACAACCCGGCCGCTGGTATACCATTACCCAGTATGTACAAATGAACACTCCTGGTCAGCAGGATGGCATTCTGCGTGCCTGGGTTGATAATATTCCGGTATTTGAAAACACTGCCATCCGTTTCCGGGATACGCCGGAACTGAAAATAGAACGGCTATGGATGAACTTCTACCACGGCGGCACCGCTAAACCCAGTAAAAATATGGACTTATACATCACTAACATTTTGCTAGCTTTACCTGCTGACTAAACCATTTTATGGTTAATCAGGGGGGTTACGGGTTAGCTCGAAACGGTTCAGCAAAGCATCGACAAAAAATGCACACAAGATCAACAGGGCCATAGCAATAACCACCGAACTGAAACGATAAGTTGCATCATACAGAATATCCTGATTTGGCTGCAAATATTGCCCGAACAGGATACCTATCGTAGTCAGAGCTCCAAACCCCATACCTGAACCACTTCTTTCAACCAGATGCAGATATGCAGTCAGCATGACTGTCATAAAAAATGCCAGAATCACTAAAGTAAGATGGTTAATCAGATCATACATCATCAGTTGTACAGCAATCGCCAGTGCACAGCCATAAGCGATCCCTTTACCACGTTTAATCGCTGATACCAGATTGCCCTGATATGTCATCGGAAACAGCACCAGCATCGTAGCCACCTGAGCAGATAAAGAATCCCGTAAATCCATAATCTGAAATACCATAAACGACAGCGTTGCCAGTATCGCTCCCAGAAGCGTGCGGTGATTAATCTGGGATGCCGTCAGATGTTGCTTTGGCGGCATGCTGACATCTTCATGCTCCGGAATCAGCCAATACAGTAATGCCGCCATCACCACAGATAACAGGGATGCCAGCAAAGCATAAGATGCCATTTCAATCACATTGGTGTCAGGGTAACTGGAGAAATGCAGCAATGTTGATAACGTAACCAGTCCGGATGCACCCAGCAAAAAATAAGGTGTACTGGCCATCAGCCGGAAATGCCAGCCATATACCACCAGCACACCCAGTGTCATCAGCAATGGATAAGGCCCAAATAACGCATACAGCAACCACACCTCAGCAATATTGACCAGCGTGCCTGTTACAAACTGTGCTGCAATCAGGCGGTCAAAGCGTGGCAACATGCCCAGTAACAGCATCGGGTATACGGTAAAAAATACCCCGTAAGGCAGGTTCAGTAACTTACAGATAAGAAACCCGCCACAGCTGCCAAAAGCAATACGGAGCAAGCGGCGCTGTTCCTGTGCAGTAAGATTAGTAGACATAATGCATAATACTGATAAAGGTCATTTGCGCATGACCAAGCCATTGCAGCAGACGGTTGTCTGTCGCCGCCAGCATCACCGTCGCCCTCGAGCCAGAAACCAGATTAGCCGGTAGTTCAGTATTCAGTTCAAGATACACTCTCACCCGCTGTGCATCCCTTACCCAGCGGTCACTGCTTTCCGGTTCTGCCAGCTGCCCGTTAGCAGCAAACTGCCCTTTCGCCACTCCCAGATCACGGCTGTCAAATTCAGCAGTAAACACCTGGCCTGGCAAAGCATCAAATACCACCCAGGCTTTAGCATGTTCAGGCACATTCATCAGTGTTTTTTCTCGGAAATCTGCGCTAATCCGCTCTTTTCCTGTAACCACCAGCGACATTAATGCCTGACGACTCTGAGCCTGTACACCGGGAACCAGTTGCAGATTAGACACCACACCATCCTCAGGTGCCAGCACTTGGGTACGTTCAAGAGCCAGCTGAGCCTGCGCCAGCTGGTTTTTTGCCTGACGGATGCGCAGATTCTGTTCGCCTTCGTCGCCCAGTTGTACCACCACTGTCTGGTATTTATCGCTGGCAGCCTGTGAACGGGCGGTGGCCGTTTCAAGCAGGCTGGCGGCTTGCTCCAGTTGTTGCTGACTAACCAGTTTCTGCTGTTGTAACAAGCTAAGGCGCTTTAATTCGCGCAGCTTTTCTGCCTGCTCTGCTTCAGCTTCGCGTACAACAGCTGCGGCTTGTGAAAGCTGAGCTTTCAGTTCATCATTTTCTTGCTGTGCCTGCTGTAGTGCCAGTTCAGCTTTTTCTACCGCGAGCTGATAATCCCGGGCATCAATACGAAACAGCATATCACCGGCCGAAACTGGCTGATTATTTCTGACATAGACTTCTGTTACCTCACCGGCAACCTGAGGCGCAATTACAATGACAGGCCGTTGCACCATAGAGTGCGGGGTCATTGGGATAGTGACATCCGCCATCAGTATGTAAGCCATAATCAATAAAAACAGTACGGCTGCCCGGCGCATCCACAGATTAAAATGCTTATCCGCGGTCATCTTTATGCTCTCCTAATACCTGCTGCGCATTACCAATAATAGTGTCGAGCAGATCATGCAGTACCCGACGCTGTTCAGTACTAATGCCTTTAAGCAGCATTTCACGTCCTTCACCGGCAATTGACATCATATCCGCCAGTACTGTTTTACCAGCCGCAGTGAACCATAACGTGCGGCAGCGGGCATCAGTCTCACTGACCCGCCGCTCAATCAGGCCACTTTCTTCCAACTGACCAAGCGTCCGAACCAGCGACGGCAACTCCACTCCAATATTGGCAGCCAGCTCACTCTGGCTACACCCTTCCCCGACTTTATCCAGTACCAGCAAAGCCACCCAGCGGGTTTGGGTCAAACCTAAACCCGCAATATAACGGTCAACCACCGCCCGCCATAAAAACCCGGTCCGGTTCATTAACCAGCCCAGGTTACTTTCCAATGCATTATTATCAGCCATAACCACCTCTTACTTAGCATGCTAAGCATTATAGTAGAAACTTAGCGTGCTAAATAATTTTTCAGAGGGAAAGAGAAAATCAGGATGGAAATTTATGTTTACAAGGAGAGCTGATAATAGTGAATACGACACTCATTCTGTTGTAAAACCTAAAGTATTTTTTATGGTTAGAATGACTCGACGCTTTAGCTGAGTGAACTGAATAAAATCAGGTACAACTGATACTTATTAAACAGGGCAGCGAACCCAATTTGAGATCAATTAAAGACAACTTATCACTCTAATATGCATGAAACATGAGAAAAATAAGTAATTTATGAAGATGTGAAAAATCATCCCTTACTGCCAAAAGGTTTATAATTATTTTTAATGTTTAAATTCCCATCACTATCACTCTCCGCAACAACTGATCCAAGGATGTCCAAATGAATGTATTGAATATCCAAAGGTGCTACAGAAATATTTATTAATCCATTATTTTTTTTAAGGATAACTGCAGGAAAACCCTCATTAAAATTTATCCATGTTTCAGAATTGGTTGGATTACTATTGATACCACTTACCAGAGCATTACCTATAGTTAACTCTAACTCATTCCAATCATTTTCGGTCAAATAGTTAAAATGCCAGCTATTTTTGTTTTTAATGAGCTTTAAAAAGCCATTCTGGGGGCGGAAATATAATGGAATAGCAATATTTCCATGTATTAATATAAAATTCCTATCTGCTTCTAAATATATATCCCCTAATGAATCGCTATAAATAGTATACGTTTGATGAGAAAATGACTTCCCTCCCCAAAATAAAAAAACAAAAAAAATAAAATATCTTAAGACCATTAATTTCATGAAGTAAAACCAGCCAATTTATCCAGATTACCTATACCATTGGTACTTTAATGATTATATAAATCTATAGAAAAATACAGCGCAGATTGCATATGGCTATATAAAACGTAAGTACCCTAACTGCCATTGTAGACGCTGCACCAAAATGCCCGTCTTACTACTTAACACTGATCGCTTCTGCTATTTTTTACTACCAACATTGCTGATAATTTTAGCAAAATGACGAAGTTCTTAACTCTTGCTTTGGCAAACATACTTCTAAAGTACAAAACCCAACATTTCGCTTCAAGCCATCAGTGAAAGTTGATAACCCCCACTGCTAAGGTAAGGTTTAGTAAGCTATTTTCTTGACTTATTCCATCCATAAATAATCGAACTTGCAAGAAGCAACATACCTACACCTATAAACAAGAGAGTACTATTTTCGGTCCTTTCAACAATATTCATCTTTTCAGCTAACCACGCTGGTAAAAACATACCTGTTGGTACTACAAATGCGGTATAGGGTATAAATGTAACATACTCAATAAATCTATACTTTATCCCATACTCTGCTTTCAATTTCCTTTGAGACCGAAAATAACAAACTGATAAAAAACATAAAAATATCAGCGTTATTAGAGTAGCCAAGCTCCAAGCAATAATATTCATAGTTCTGCTTTTACCGAAGCGTTCAATCTGTCCAGTGCCACCAAAATGTAAACACTGCACCAAACTGCCAACCTTGCTGGCGAGCGCTGCCCACGCTGCTGGTGGTTTTGCTTATAACTCATCTACCAGCGATCTTCTTTATTACGTATTATCCCTATAATCTTTGATTTTTTATGCCCTCTGATAATTCTATCTATGATTTCAAAGCAAGCACCTATAGTAAAAACAACCAACATAATATCTAAATGCTCGTAAAGAAAATTTACAGCCCCATAAGGACTATAGCCGAAAAGCAACATTGTCAGCCAAATAACGGGAAGAATAACGAATGAAGACATAATCATTGAAACAATCCCATTAAATATAGAAAACATGATTATTTTGGTAATTCCCGGAAAGGATGCTTTATCGTTTATCATCTTTTATATCCATTTCTAATTTGACTTTCTCCGTAGCAGCAAAAGACGAAACCTCTCTGACAGTCGTAGTTGCAATTGATGAGCCTGTGATAGCTTTCACTACTGAGCTTGCAACCTGCCCAGTTCCCGCACCAGCTACATTTCCAATCATTTCTGCATTTGCTGCATTGATATCAGATACAACAAAACCATCACCATTAATTGCATTACCCGCCGCCTCGGCTATCTGATTTATTCCTGTGCCAATCACTGCACCAGTCATAGTACCAGTAGTCTGTGCAGCCACAGCCGAGACCCCAGCTACTTCTCCTGCTTTTGCTAGCGCACCAACAAAAGCTCCTCCTGCTGCCATTGTGCCGCCTACAACACTTCCTTTTAACGCTGATCCAGCAATTTTTGCACCATCAAAACC
>CAZXTH010000138.1:0-8296 GCA_964643585.1 uncultured Pseudoalteromonadaceae bacterium | reverse complement strand
AAAGCTGAGTTGTTGCGGGCCGGATAAGGCGCCAACCTGTCTGGCGCTGATCTGGTCTGCGGTTAATGTCCATTTTTCAGCTAATGATATCGGTAATGATGCATCGTGTTGTTGCTGCGGTTGTGTAACCAGCTGATTCAAACGATCACGCGCTGCCAGGCTAAACCCCAGCGCAACAAAGCTATGGCATAGCGGTGGCAGAATTTCATTTAGTGCCAGTAAAGCCAGACAGGCTGCCAGTGCAAAGGGAACGGACAGTTGCTGTTGCTGTACCAGTGGAATGCTTTGCCAGATTAGCATCAGCAGGGTTGCGCCCAGACAAAGCTGTTGCAGCAAAACTGCCAGGCTTATCAGCCGCTGTTGCCGTTGCTGTTGTTGCTGATAATTCAGATCCGTTTGTTGGAATTGCTGGCTGAACCCTTGCCAGCGTTGCCATAGTAGTAAAGGTGTTAGTAATTGCAGCGGTTCCAGCAGTTGTGTACAGCGTAATTCAGCCTGATGGTGCTCTGCTGTTGCCAGCCGGAAACCTTTCAACGTGGTGAGCAATGGCACGCCAAGCCAGGCCAACAATAGTGGCAATAACGTGGCTTGCAGTAGTGCTGGGGATAATAACCAGAAAAACAACATCACCAGCAATACCAGTAAACTGCCCCATAGCCACGGCAGTACAACCCTTAGTGGCAAATTATCAAGCTGATCAATGTCGGATACCAGCCGGTGCAAGGTGCTGGCACTACCGGGCTGCTGGTTGGTAAGAGGTGTTTGCTGTTGAGCCAGCTGACCAAAAACCTTGCAGCGCAGATCTTTCAGTAAACCCAGCGCGGCATAATGTGAGGTCAGCCTTTCGGCGTAACGGCCTGCTGTTCTGGCAATGGCACAGAGCCGGATTAACGCCGCCGGGCGAAAGTAATCAAAGCCGTAAGCACCCGCTACCGTCAGCAAGCCTGCCATGGCTGCGGCGGTAATAAACCAGCCGGAAATCGCCAGCAGGCAAATGACCGCCAGCAGTGTCAGGCTGCCAATCAGCAGCGCCAGCGACCAGTTGCCTAAGCGGGCTTTAATGACATCAGTCAGCCGGATCATGTGATGTCTCCTGTGCATGATTGCCTGGTGCTGGCAGGGTAATAATCCGGTCCAGCCAGGGCAGATTGTGTGGCTGATGGCTGACAATAATCACGGTTTTTCCCCGGCTCAGCTGTTCCAGCAATTGGTGAATATGGCTGGCGGTATCCGGGTCGAGGTGCTCTGTTGGTTCGTCCAGCAGCCATAATGGTGCCTGACGCAACAGTAATTGTGCCAGCGCCAGCCGCTGTAACTGACCGCCGGACAAACCGGCGCCACGCTCGCCCAGCCGGGTATGTAATTGCTGAGGTAACTGGCTGATTAACGGCCATAAACCGGTTTGTTGTAATACTTCAGTAAGCTGCTGATCAGTGGCATCATTTTTTGCCAGCCGCAGGTTTTCTGCAATGGTGCCGCTTTTGATAGCAGGCTGCTGTGCCAGATACACCAGTTGCTGGTGCCAGTCTGAGCGGTTTAGCTGGCTCAGTGGTTGCTGGTTGATCAGAATATCACCCTGATAGGCCGTAAAGCCCAGTAAGGCTTCCAGCAGGCTGGATTTACCGCAACCACTGGGACCTTGCAGCGCAATGCGTTCACCGGCGCTGATCTGAATGGAAAGCGGGGCCAGCCGTTGCCGCCCGTTATCTTCGGCGATACTGACCTGCTGCAAGTTCAGCGCAGGAGCACTGGGCAATGCGATTGGAGCCGTACCCGGATGTTGCCAGAAGCGGTTTTGCAGTAGTGGTTGTAATTCAGTGACGGCGGCTTCAGCTTCTGCTTTAGCGTGATAATCGCTGCCTAACTGGCGTAACGGTGCATAAAATTCCGGTGCCAGCAGCAGAATAAACAAGGCACCTGGGTAAGCCACCGGGATTTCTCCTTTGGCCCACGGCAAGATACCAAGTAAACCCAGCCCCAGATAAAGGGCGACCAGCGCAATGGCCAGTGAAGCAAACAGCTCCAGCACGGCAGCCGATAAAAAGGCCAGCCGCAGTACGCCCATGGTTTTATGGCGGTATTGCTCTGAACTATGGGCTATCTGTTGCTGGGCGATGTCGGTGGCACGCAAATGTTGCAGCGTTTTCATGCCGCGTACCAGATCAAGAAAGTGGCCGCTGAGGCGGCTCAGAGCTTGCCACTGACGGCGGCTGGCGGTAGAGGCAGCATGGCCGAGCAGGATCATAAAGACCGGCACCAGCGGCGCGGTAATCAGTAACAGTACCGCCGCCAGCGGGCTGTAATACCAGGTTGCTATCACCAGTATCAGCGGGCTGAGTACCACCAGATATCGCTGCACATAATAACGGCTGATATAACCGTCCAGCGCGTCGGTTTGTTCCAGTAGTTTACTGCTGAGCGCACCATCAGATGCCAGTTGCCGCCGGTTAGGCCCGGCCTCGGCCAGTCTGGCAAGCAGTGTTTGCCGTAACTGATGACGCAGTGTATGGCTGGCATGGCGTGACAACTGTTCCCGGCCATAATGCAGCACAGGGCGTAGCAGCAGGCAAAGCAATAGCCATGGTAGATAGGGTTGCAATATCGCGGTACTGAGGCTGGCCGGATCATTCATGCTCAGTTGCATCAGTTGGCTGAACAGTGTGGCCAGCAGGCCGCTTTGCAGCACAAACAACAGCACAGACAACACTGCACAGAGCAATGCCAGTTGCAAGGTACGTTTTTGCGGTGCCAGCAACCGGTTTAACCAGTTGCTGGCAGTTTGCTTCGCACTAATTTGCTGAGTGCTACTTTGTTTAGTATTAATCGGCAGCGTCTTCTTCTTCACCAACGTAGCCATTAAATTCCAGCCACATCGCATTGATAATGGCAAAAGCACAGGCCATCAGTACACCAAGGATCCAGGCGAAATACCACATAATCTGCTCTCCTGTACTTAATAAAGTGAGTGAGTGTTATCGCGGATGTGCTGTTCGTTTAAACGGCCACGCATCACGAAGTAACTCCACGCTGTATAGGCCAGTATGGTTGGCACAAAAATACAGGCAACGATAAACATAATAAATAAGGTGGTTTCGCTGGCGGTGGCATCCCACATGGTCAGGCTGTGAGCCGGCACAGTGGAGGACGGCATTACAAACGGGAACATACTGATACCGGCTGTCAGAATCACCATTGCCATGGCTACGGCTGAACTGATAAATGCCGCCACATGCTTGCGGGCTTTGCTGCTGACGGCACACACCAGAAAGGCAGTAACACCCAGCGCCGGAATCAGCCACAGAATGGGGTATTTACCGTAATTGATAAACCAGCCGCCGCTTAGCACTTCTACCGTTTTATCAATGGTGCGGTTAGGGCCATTAGTGTCGATAGTGCTGGTGATATGGTAACCGGCAACGCCAAACCATAACCAGATACCCGCCAGCACAAATACCACGGCACAGATGACCGCCAGCAGGCTGCTGACCTTTTCACTGCGTGCTTTTAGTTGATCTTCGGTTTTAAGTTGTAGATAGGTGGCGCCGTGATTCACAAACATCAGCAGGCTCAGTACCCCGGCCAGCAGCGCGAAGGGGTTTAATAGTGCCCAGAAGCTGCCGGTGTAATGTACCCGCAGAATATTATCGAAGTGAAACGGCACGCCTTGTAACAGGTTGCCAAAGGCAACGCCGAAAATCAGCGCAGGAATGGCAGAACCGGCGGTTAGTGCCCAGTCCCAACGGCTGCGCCAGATTGGGCTGTCAATCTTCGCCCGGTATTCAAAGGCCAGCGGCCGCAGGAACAGGGCGAATAGTGTCAGCATCAGGGCGATATAAAAGCCACTGAACGACGCCGCATAAACCGTTGGCCAGGCGGCAAACAAGGCACCGCCTGCGGTGATCAGCCACACCTGGTTACCATCCCAGTGCGGCGCGACAGAGTTAATCAATACCCGCCGTTCTTCGTTGTTTTTGCCGATAATTTTCAGCAGTGAAGCAACGCCCATATCGAAACCGTCGGTCACGGAAAAGCCGATCAACAGAATGCCAATCAGTAACCACCAGATAAATCGTAAGGCTTCATAATCCATGGTTAAATCTCCTGTGTTTTGCCGGTTTCAAGATCGTAACGGCCGGTATGCAAGCTGGACGGGCCAAGCTTGGCATATTTGGTCATCAGCCAGATTTCAATAATCACAAAGATGGTATACAGAATACCAATGCTGATCAGACTGAACAGAATATCGCCGCGGGTGAGTTGTGACACTGCCATATGGGTCGGCAGTATTTCACCGATAGCCCATGGTTGCCGGCCATATTCCGCCACAAACCAGCCTGCTTCGCTGGCGAGCCAGGGCAGTGGCAGACTGAACAGGGCAAACTTCAATAACCAGCGGGGTTTTTCAACAGTGCGTTTGGCACTGTGCCAGAAGGCAGCAACAAACAGAATCAGCATTAGCACACCACAGGCAACCATGATGCGGAAGCTCCAGAACAGCGGCCACACCTGCGGAATGGATGACTCGACTGCCATAGCAATCTGCTCTGGTGTCGCATTCAGTACATCATCAGTGAAGGCGGTTAGCAGCATGCCATAGCCCAGATCATCTTTATATTCATCAAAGCGGGCCAGTGTTTGCGCAGATTTATCGCCATTACGGATTTGCAGCATCAGATCATACGCCTGTTGGCCACGGATAATCCGGTGCAGGTTATGCTCTTTGATTTCGATCAGACCTTTAACCTCTTCCGTGACCGAGCGGGTGGCGATCAGCCCCAGTACAGCAGGAATTTTCAGGGCGTAGTCGGTACGTTGCTCTTGTTGATTCGGTATGCCGAACACGGTAAAGGCTGCTGGTGGCTCCTGAGTGTGCCATTCTGATTCGATAGCTGCCAGCTTCACTTTTTGCACTTCGCCCACTTCGTAACCGGATTCGTCACCCAGCACAATAACAGACAGCACACTGGCTAAACCGAAAGCTGAGGCAATAGCAAAGCTGCGGCGGGCAAACGCCAGATCGCGGCCTTTTAGCAGATACCAACTGGAAATTGCCAGTACGAACACGGCGGCAGTGACATAACCGGCAGAAACGGTATGCACAAACTTAACCTGTGCTACCGGGTTAAACAGCACTTCAGCAAAATTGGTCAGCTCCATCCGCATGGTTTCAATATTAAATTCAGAACCGACCGGGTGCTGCATCCAGCCGTTAGCGATCAGGATCCACAAGGCCGAAAGGTTGGTTGCCAGCGCCATCAGCCAGGTCACCATCAAGTGCTTGACCTTGCTCATTCGGTCCCAGCCAAAAAAGAACAGGCCAAATAGCGTTGATTCAAGGAAGAAAGCCATCAGTGCTTCAATGGCCAGCGGGGCGCCGAAAATATCGCCGACATAATGTGAATAATAGGACCAGTTAGTACCAAACTGGAATTCCATTGCAATACCGGTTGTGACCCCAAGCGCAAAGTTAATCCCGAATAGCTTGCCCCAGAACTTGGTCATATCGCGGTATATGGTTTTACCTGTCATCACATAAACAGATTCCATAATCGCCAGCATAAAGGTAATGCCAAGCGTCAGGGGAACAAACAGAAAGTGAATCATTGCCGTAAAGGCGAACTGTAGTCGTGATAGTTCAACGATGTCCATCTGCAAACTCCGCTAGCAGGAGGTTAAATTTAGTGAATACCCTCAGATCGTAACCAGGTTCTTGAAATAGATTCCTGTTTTGCTCGCAATAACAGGAATCTATTCCAAATGGGGTATTGCTTTATCACTATAAAGGCTAGCAGCTTTCCTGCTATGCGCAGGATCAATTTCCAACAATGTTAGATGCTTGGGAATAAGACAAAATGTCGCAGGGGGTATCTAGAAACCCTGCGACAATCCATACAAGTTACTCCAGGCTATCTTCTTTAGGTTTTAGCTGGATTACCCGGTCTGCTGATGCAATGGTTTCGGGGCGGTGGGCAATAACAACCCGTGTAATATTCAGTTGCTGAATAGCGTTGCTGACGTAAGATTCCGTTTTAGTATCCAGATGACTGGTGGCTTCATCCAGAAATAAAATTCGAGGTTGCCGGTATAATGCTCTGGCAAGCAATATACGCTGCTTTTGCCCGCCAGATAACGCGGAACCCATATCTCCAATCAGGCTATTGTATCCCATAGGCATCTGCATAATATCATTGTGAACCGCAGCCATCTTGGCACATTCTTCTACCAGTTCCATATTGATATAGTCTTCAAAGAAGGCGATGTTATCCTTGATGCTTCCTGATAAAAGCTGGTCATCCTGCATGACAGCGGCTATCTGGCGTCTGTAGTTACTGATTCCCATTTGTTCCAGTAGAATATTATCAATCAGAATACTGCCACTGGCGGGTTGTAACAGGCCCAGCATTATTTTCATCAGGGTGGTTTTGCCACAACCGGATGGCCCAACCAGAGCGACTGATTCTCCCGGTTCTATGCTGATATTTATGTTTTGCAGGACTGGGCGGGTTACATCGCTGTAAGAGAAAGAAATATTTTTTAGTTCTATCCGGCCTTCGATCTGGTGTTGTCTTTCCTGGGGGGGATGAACCTGCTCTTTGGCTGTGAGAGCGATATCTCCTATACGCTCGAAGTGCAGACTTAGCATACGGAATTGAATCAGCTTATCAATGAGCCGTGCCATACGATCCATAAACTGGGTTTTATATGCCATAAAGGCAAATAGCATACCGGTACTAAACCCTCCTCCAATGACTAAACGTGCTGCCAGATAGACAACCAGAATATTCTCCAGCCCGAATAGCAGACGATTTACTGCCTGATAAGAGATATTGAAGATACCCAGGTTAATTGATTTATTTGTAAAGTTAATATAGTGGTTCTGCCAGAGACCTTCCCGTTTGGCTTCTGAACCAAAGAGTTTTATCGTCTGCATGGCCCTGACGGTTTCCATAAAGTTTGATTGCTCTTTTGCCATGGCCAGAATTTCCTGCTCAGAGACCATTCGCAGTGAGCGATACATCGCCAGACGGAATAAAGCATAAGCAAGAACGGCTACCAGTACTACGACAGTAAGGGATGGGCTGTAAATCAGGATAACGACCAGAATAGCAGAGGCCATCAGACCATCAATTAATGTTTCAATGACACCTGTGGTTAATAACTCACGCACTTGCTGCAGTGAGCCAAAGCGGGAAACAACATCGCCCATATGCCGTTTTTCAAAATAATTTAATGGCAGGCGGATAAGATGATGAAACAGATTACCTGCCATCTGTATGCTGAGCTGACTGCCAAAGTGCAGCAACACAAAACTGCGGGCTGCATTTGTTGCTATTTCAAATAACAGTACCATGCCAAAGCCAATAGCAAGTACCAGCAGCAGGCTGGTGTCACGGGTAAGAATGACATCATCAATAACCAATTGCATATAGTAGGGTGCAATCAGGGTAAATACCTGCAGCAGAATAGAAAAAACAAACAGTAATGATAATGAGCGCTTAAGGCCGGTGATTTTTGACCAGAAACTGGATAACCCCAGTCTGGATTGGCCTTCTTTCAGGGTAAAGTCATTAGTAGGAGTTAACTCAAGGGCAATACCGGTGAAATGCTTGGCGACTTCAGATATCGGTAGCTTACGGGCGCCGGTTGCAGGATCATGGATAAAACACATATCTCCGCTGACTTTCTTTAACACCACAAAATGGTTTAAATCCCAGTGCAAAATACAGGGCGCTTTCAGTGATGGCAATACTTCCATTTCTATTCGTAATGGTCTTGATGACAGCTGCAATCTTTCAGCAAAATTCATCAGATCCATTAAGGTGCAGCCTTCAATAGACAGCGAAAATTTGTGTCTTAGCTCATTCAGGGTTGTGTGGTACCCGTGATACCCGGCCACCATTGCCATGCAAGCCAGCCCACATTCTGCTGCTTCTGTCTGATAAATTACCGGTAATGAATTTTTATTCCAGAACGTCAATTTTTGAATAGCTGCCTGCATTACAAACGTCCTTTCAGGCTGAAGATGGGATCAAATAACCAGCGGATAAGGCTGCGTTGTTCCGTAACAATATCAGCATCAAGCGCCATGCCTGCCCGTAGTGATAATTCACGGTTGTAGGCATAAATAAATTGCTGTTGTAAGCCTATACGCACCCGGTAAGCGGGCTCTTCCAGCACCAGTTCTGGTACTTCATCCGGCATAATCACGGTATGGCTGATTTCTAATACCTGGCCTTCGTGTACGCCAAAACGTTCATAGGGAAAGGCGTGGAAACGGATCCTGGCTGATTGACCG
>CAZXTH010000137.1:0-8378 GCA_964643585.1 uncultured Pseudoalteromonadaceae bacterium | reverse complement strand
GCGTGTTAGTGTGAGTAAGGTGATGGATGCATCACCTTAACTGATCGGCATTACCTGTTATACAGGGCTTTATATTAACTACTCAGTTTAAATCAGTATCAACCCAGAATTTGGTTCCTTTAATAGTTGCCTGCAATGCCAATCCGGCTTCGGTAAACTGATAGATTGTCATATCATTCACGCTGGCTTCGGCACCAACAGCACCACCTTTATCTCCGGCTTTAGCTGCTGCATCAGCCTGCGCACCAAAGGCCCAACCATCTTCGATAAAACGGGTCATACTGCGCTCGTTATGAAATATAATAACCAGCCTGAAGTCTTTTACACCGGCTCCCAGCCCAAGGCCCACTTCGCCCATTTTCATATAGGTTTTATGACCGTTACGGTTATCGGTAACTACGCCATACCCGCCACCAAAGCTGGCAAGAATCACATTCACATTGGCATTACTAAATACAGCATACCCAGGGGCAGACTGAACCTCCTGCAGGGCACTGGCTTTTTCCTGATACAATTGCTGCAATACCTGCTGCTGCATTTCATCAATAGCCACCCGCCGCTCAGTTGCTGTAGCATTTACACCTCCGGCACAGCCCTGAAGCAATACAACCAGCAGTAAAAAAGGCATTAATAAGATATGTTTTCTCATGATGAATCCTCCTTGTAGAAAACTCACCAAGTATGGCAAACAAACATTAAACCCTCCTTAACCATATCAATATAATTTATCCGCTGACGTCAAGTTCCGGATTTAATATTTGTTTTTATATATTAGGCATTTAATGTCTTGCTGCGATTATTGTTACGCAGTAGCCTAGCGGTTTGTGTCTAAAACATCCTACGCAGTATGACAACAGAACTTTCGCTGGAACACTATTTCGAACGCTTTACTAATGTGCTCAGTTCAGCTGTTTTCTATTCTTTTGACCTTAACGGCTCGCAACTGCCGCTGGTATTACTCTGGCTGATCAGCGGCGCAATTATCTGCACTGTCAGTTTAGGCTTTATTAATATCCGGGGCTTCCGTTATGCGTTTGGCTTACTGAAAAGAAACAAACGGACCGGAAATGCCGGAGAAATATCGCCGTTTCAGGCACTATCAACAGCCCTGTCTGGTACTGTCGGAACCGGAAATATTGCAGGTGTTGCACTGGCAATAGGATTGGGAGGGCCCGGAGCCACATTCTGGATGATTGTTGCAGGTTTTCTGGGGATGTCGCTGAAGTTTGTTGAATGTACTCTGGCTGTAAAGTACCGCCGGGTAAACAGTGATGGTTCCGTCAATGGCGGGCCGATGTACTATATTCATGCAGCTCTCAGTAAGGCCGGCCAGCCGCAGTTGGGTAAGATATTGAGTATCTTCTTCTGTATCGCCTGTATTTTCGGTGCATCTGGGTTTGTCCATGTTAACCAGGCTTACGTACAGTTCAATACCGTGACAGGTTTTGATAATGCCCTGTTGTTCGGCATTATCTATGCGTTTTTTGTAGCCATTGTGATTATCGGTGGTATTAAAAGTATTGCCAGAGTAGCAAGCCAGCTGGTACCACTGATGTGCGCGATATACCTGTCTGCCGCTATTTTTATTCTTTGCTGGCATTTTACCGCCATCCCACAGGCATTTTATCTGATTGTGAAAAGCGCCTTTGCACCTGAAGCCGCATACGGAGGTGCCATAGGCGTTATGATTCAGGGATTCCGCCGGGCGGCTTATTCCAACGAAGCGGGTCTGGGTTCATCACCAATAGCTCACGCAGCATCACAAACAAAAGAGCCGGTCTCACAAGGTTTTATTGCCTTGCTGGAACCCTTTATTGATACCGTTGTTATCTGCACTATTACAGCCCTGGTTATTATTGTCACAGGAGCTTACCTGCAGCCGGGAGATGGTGTACAAATGACATCTGCCGCTTTTGCATCAGTTGTCAGCTGGTTTCCGTGGCTGATGCTGGTTTCATTATTACTCTTCGGCTACACCACTGTTATTGGCTGGTTTTATTATGGCTTAAGTTGTTTCCGTTATATTTTCGGGCAAAGGAAACTACTCAGTTACCTGTATAAAGTCGTGTTTTGTATTATTGTGTCGTTCGGCGCTATCCCCAATATCCTGGCCGTATTTAACTTTATAGACTCAATGATATTTCTGATGGCCGTGCCCAACATTCTGGCACTGTACTTACTGTTACCGGAAGTCAGAGCAGATCTGAAAGATTATCTGCAACGTCACAAAGCGGAATAACATAAATTTGCCGGCAGTATATCTGCCGGCATTAAACAGAAAAATCAGGCTGCAGACAGTTTCTTATCTGCTTTTTCCTCTGCCGGTTTCTTTGGCGCAGGTGCTTTTTTAGCGCCAAGAGCTTGTAACACTAACTCTTTATTCTCTGCCAGATAGAGTGCCAGTGCTTCCTGCTGCTGTTCATTCTCCAGCACCCCGCTACGCTGTAACAACCCACTCAGCTCATCCGCCATATCCAGCATTTTGTCATAGGCATCGGCTTCAGCTTTTGAGATAAAGGTCATCTTTTCTACTCCGTTACGCTCAACAATGTATTTTATTATTACCGCCATCTGCAATTCCTCCGCATTCTAGACTGGTTATTTATACAGTATAACTATATGCTTGTCGAACGTTTTATGATGTTTAAACTTGGCGTAACATAACCTTATCCGCAAAAGGCAAAAAGATGGTCATGCAGCAATCTCAGTGGTCGGCCCGCAGAGCCGAAGATACAACCAGTCGGCCTAACGATCAGCGCTCTCCCTGGCAACGTGATCGGGCCAGGATCTTACACTCTGCAGCCTTTCGGCGCCTGCAGTCGAAAACCCAGATTATGGGGATTGGTCAGAACGACTTTTACCGTACCCGGCTGACTCACTCGCTTGAGGCCTCTCAAATCGGAACTGCGCTGGTTGCTCAGCTCAGGCAAAAAACTTCTGCGGCATTATCCGGCATATTACCGGAAGACAGTCTGATGGAGGCATTATGTCTGGCCCATGATATAGGTCATCCTCCCTTTGGCCATGGCGGCGAAACTGCTCTCAATTATAAAATGCTGTTGCATGGTGGCTTTGAAGGAAACGGCCAGACACTACGAATTGTTGCCAAGCTGGAACCTTATACACCACAACACGGTATGGATTTATGCCGTCGAACCCTGCTTGGCTTGCTGAAATATCCGGTATTACAGCCTGTGCAACTGGCAGATGCAGTTCCGCATTCAGTAAACCCTCTTAATCTGACACCATGGAAACCGGCTAAAGCCATTTTCCGGATTGACTCAGATATTCTTGACTGGGTTTTGCAACCTCTGACAAACAACGACCGCGAATTATTCCAGCAATGCCAGCAGTTGGCCTCATCCCCGTGGATTAAAGCACAACATAAATCGCTGGATGCCTCAATTATGGAGCTGGCTGATGATATCGCCTATGGCGTTCACGATCTGGAAGATGCCATAGTTCTGGGCAATATCAGCCCGCAACAATGGCATAGCTATACCACAGAAGCCTGGTCGCAATTATCGCCAGCACTTCTTCATCAATTACAGCAAATCAGTGAAAAACTGTTTATGTCAGCCCACCACATCCGCAAGGATGCTATCGGCTCGCTGGTAAACCTGCTGATTACCTCTGTTGAACTGCATCAAACCCTGCCGACAGCAGATGAATCGTTAATCCGCTATAACGCGGTATTACCAGAACCTTATGCCGTTATACTGCAAACCCTGAAAACGGTTGTTTATAACTGTGTTATTTCCCGGCCGGATATCCAGCAATCCCGCTTTCGCTGTCAGAACATGCTTATGGCATTGTTTGATGCATTTGCTTCCGACCCATCCAGATTACTACCGTTAAATACGCAGCAACGCTGGCAACAGGCAATTGCAACTGAACAAGGCTTAAGGGTAATTTGTGATTATATTTCCGGTATGACTGACGATTATGCCGAACATATGTATCAGCGTTTATTTGGCTCAACTTTACGTTAGGTTTATTTTCTGCATGAAAAAAGTGTTACGCGTGCTGGCAGGCCCTACAGCAATGGAGCATATCCGGCATAAAGGGCTACATTCAGACGATTTTACCGTAATGGCCGGTGCCAGTGGCGGGCCCAAATGGTTTTGCCTGTTCGGGCTGGATCAGTTTCTTGCTGCTGAGTATTTCAGTCACCGCACACAGCCACTACATTTGCTGGGCAGCTCGGCCGGGGCCTGGCGTATGGCATGTATGGCGCAACAGGCTCCTGCTTCTGCGTCAAAACGTTTTTGTGATGCCTACTCTGCTATCACCTATCCTGCTGGCGCAGATACACCACTGATAACCCGTATTTCTGCCCGGATTATTGATAGTGTATTTCCGGAAGAACAACACCTGCAGCAGGTTATAGATAACCCGGTAATGAAACTAAACCTGATTGTTGCCAGAGCCCGCAAACTTACCGCATCAGATAACAAAGCCTTGCTGGCTGCCGGGCTAACTGTCACCGCAACGGCCAATTTACTGAGCCGCCGGCATTTACGGCATTTTTTCCAGCGGGTGCAATTCCATCCGGCAAATACTGAAGCCCCTTTCCACTATGCCGGTTTATTGCCTACAGAACATATTCCGCTGGCTACGACTAACCTGCGGCAAGCCATATTAGCAAGCGGTTCTATTCCGATGGTGCTTGAACCGGTGCTGGATATTCCAGGGGCACCTGCAGGGCGTTATTATGACGGCGGGATCACTGACTACCATTTTGATTTACCTTTCAGTGATAACGGATTGGTGCTGTACCCGCATTTTTATCCCTATGCTACACCGGGCTGGTTTGACAAAGCGCTGAAATGGCGGAAAACCAAAGCTGCTGCTTTTCATAATGTTGTAATGCTATGTCCGAGTGATGAATGGGTTAAATCACTGCCATACAGTAAAATTCCGGACAGAAGCGATTTTAAATTGCCAGACGATGTCCGGATTCAATATTGGCACACGGTCATTGAGCGCTCTTTTGAACTGGCTGAAGCATTTCAGGCAGGCCAATATCAAATTGAAGCACTGTAATAAAAATAATAACCTGGGCGGTTATTTTATTCATTGAACATTAATTTTGTATAGAATACTTTATTTGGCCCAGTTTAACAGGATGTAAATTATGACAGATCAAATTCCTCCGGTAGCTAACAACACCAGTGAAAGCCAGCTTCGCTCACAAATCAAAAAACGCCTGACGATTCAGCAAGGTGAGATATCCAATGTCAGTTTCTGGATTAGCCAGATTTTTATGCTGATAGCGACAGTGCTCGGTGTTTATCTGGCTGGTCAGCAAGGTTTACAGCAAGCGGTAGCTTTTGAACAAATACAGAGCGATAAAAACAATTATTATCTGCGTAAATCATTACAGGATGAACTGACAGATAACCTGCAGCTGATAAAAGAATATACCGAGAGCCTCAAAGGAATCAGTATTAACAGCGCCCGCCGTATTGAGCTACAGCTGGATACATTTATCTGGGAAAGCATGAAGTATTCATCTGCTACGCTGGAAACTCCTTCCAAATTACTGAGCGAAAGCCGGCAGTTTTATCGGAAGGTGACAGATATTCATAAGAAAATGCAATCAGGTTACTACCATATGCCAGAGTATGGCAGCAAACTGCTGCTGGAAATTGTAGAGCATATGGAAACCAACGTTATACCGCTGTTTGAAGCAGATACTCAACTATTAAAAGATGCCCTTTCCAAAAAAGAGGTAGCGCTGTAAATGACTCATCAGATAAGAAAATGCCCGTGCTGCGAAGATATTGTTTTGCAGCATGTTGAAATGCATGGCCAGGAACTGGATGTCTGCCCTAAATGTAATGGTATCTGGTTTGACGACAGTGAATTAAGTGAAGCTATCAGGCATAAAAACGAGATTAAAGATGAATATTGCATAAAACAGGGGTTTGGTGAAAAGCTTGAACAGCATAGTTACTATTGTCATCAGTGTAACGTTCCTATGCAGCAATTCCATCTGCTTAAAGACTATCATATAGAAGTAGACTCCTGCCCTCAGTGCAACGGGATCTGGGTAGATGGTGATGAAGTATCTGTTGTACTGGCAGCGCCTAAGTTACAGGAAGCTCTGGAAACCCTGAATAAAAAGGTCTGCAAAAAAAGCTGGCTGTTCCAGTTTTTTACTCGCATGCCCAAAGAATACAATCTCAAGCCGCACCGCAAACCCTATGTCACCTGGACACTACTTGCACTTAATACACTGATTTTTCTGATGTATGGTTTTGATGATTACGCCGCTGAGTGGGTGTTCGGGAATTTTGCGCTGGACTCCGTGTTTCTGGCTCACGGCGAGCATTTATGGAGCTTCCTGAGCTATCAGTTCCTGCATGGTGGTTGGATGCACCTGCTAGGCAATATGTACTTTCTGTGGATTATCGGTGATAACCTTGAGGATGCGCTTGGTCACTGGAACTACCTCGGCTTGTACTTACTGTGTGGAATAGCCGCCGCTGTTGTTGAACTATTAGCGACTTATGCCGCCGGACGTGAACTACTGATGGTAGGAGCAAGTGGCGCAATTGCCGGGTTATTCGGTATGTACATGCTATGGTTCCGTCATGCCAGCCTGACGTTTATGTTTATTGTGTGGCAGAAAAAACTGAACCCGTTATGGTATTTCGCTATCTGGGCAGGTATTAATATTTACGGCTTAATGAGCGAAGGTCTTGGCGTAGCATACTGGGCACATTTGGGCGGTCTGGCCGCAGGGTTAATTATTGGTGTCTTGCTGAAAGAAAAAGTACTACAGCATAATCCGTTAATTCAGCTGTTACAGCGACCGGAAGCAAAAATTATCCGCTGACACAGAAATTACGCCAGTGGCTACTGCCGCTGGCGAACCTGTTCTACCCCTTCGCATACCGCCGCCGCGGCATCAAAAGTACGTGGAGTCATCCGGTAAAGCTCATCAGCATTAACGGCCAGAAACTGTTTCTTTTTCACTGCGGGTATCATCCTAAAACGCTGCCAGTAGCTAAAGTTGGCCGGCATCGCTGCAGTTCCAGCCTGAATAATCAGTTCAGGCTGACTATGTAAAACCTGCTCCAGCGATACTCTGGGATAATCATTTGGCATTACAGCAAACGGGTTATCAGCACCACACAATGCCAGTATCTGCTGCACCATACTATTGGCTGCAACAGTTGTCAGTAATTCAGTATCCATAGCAAAAAATACCGGCACCGCCATTTTAGCGCTATAGCGCCCGGTTAACTCCTGCAGTTTTAGTGTTAGTTTATCTGCCAGTTGCAAAGCCTGCTGCTTCTTCCCGGTTAGCTCCCCAAGATGGCGAACCTCATCAATGATCCCCTGCAATGTCTGAGGATCTGAATAAACAATACGAATACCCAGCTGTTGTAACCGTTGTAATTCAGCAGTTGCCGGTGCAGCCCTCCAGGCAATAATCAGATCCGGGCGCAAAGCCAGCACCGCTTCAAGATCAATACCCTGGTAACCTGCTACTTTTGGTAACCGGTTAGCTGCCGCTGGATAATCACTATAATCACTGACTGCAACCAGCTGTTCACCGGCACCTACTGCATAAAGTAATTCCGTAATATGCGGAGCCAGGGCAATAATCCGCTGCGGTACATCTGACTGTAACTGGGGCTGTGCCATTGCCTTCACTGCCCACAATAACAGTACCAGACATAAAAACAGTATTCTCACCAATCGATTCCCCGCTGCGCTCTGATACCCGCTTCGAAGGCGTGCTTAACCGACTGTACTTCACTGACGGTATCCGCCATGTCAATCAGTTGCCGGTGGCATCCCCGCCCGGTAATAACAACATGCTGATGGGCAGGCCTGTTTTGTATTGCTTCCACTATCTGCTCTAACGGCAAATAATGATAACTGATCATATAAGTCAGCTCATCCAGCAACACCAGATCAATAGCAGGATCAGCCAGCAAGCGTTCGGCTTTCTGCCAGACGTGTTCTGCTGCTGCAATATCGGCTTCTCTATCCTGAGTATCCCAGGTAAAACCAGTGGCCATTACAGCAAACTCAACACCATGCTGAGCCAGTAAATTACGCTCACCGCAATCCCAGTTTCCTTTAATAAACTGCACCACGGCTGCATTCAATCCGTGCCCCACTGCTCTGGCAACAGTGCCAAAACCTGAAGTTGATTTTCCTTTGCCATTTCCGGTTATAACCAGCAACAACCCTTTGTCAGTAGTCGCCTCTGAGACTGCCTGATCCACCTTTTCTTTCAGTCGCTGTTGCCGTTCCTTGTGCCGTTGTTGCTTATGTTGCTCATCCATATCTACCCCTTAGAACCTTTTCGGATCTGCTGCACTTCGGCTCTGCTGTGTTAAAAACAGGCTTAAAAT
>CAZXTH010000136.1:0-8390 GCA_964643585.1 uncultured Pseudoalteromonadaceae bacterium | reverse complement strand
GCTTTGATTGGGTTTCTTCAGCCTGCAAGGCAAATAAGTTAAAAGACGCCAGCAGGTAAACGGGGAAAGCAGTTAAACGCATGAATATCTCCGAAGAGAGCCGGCATCATGATGATGCCGGAGCTTTATAATTACGGTGTTTTAAGATTTGGTCGGGTCAAGTGGGAACAGATCATCTGTATCCGGCACACCATCACCATCAGAGTCATCATCAGCGACTAAACCACTGGCAGCAATTTCCTCTTCCGTTTTATGCAGGAAGAAGAAGTTAGGTTTACCATCGTTATCGCTGTCAACGTTGGCGACATCTGTTCCGGGGAAATGATCTAATAAGCTGTGGTGGGTACCGATAGCCTTCAGGAAGGTAATTTTTTCAGCGGCGGCAGTAACAGGATCATCTACAATAGCATGCGCTTCGGTGATCATATCGGCAGACAGATTTAAATTAACCAGACTGGCGGCAAAACTTTGCTGGTCATTAATCGCGTAGGTTTTAGCTTTGGTATTAATCGCTACAACCCGCTTTTTCAGCTCGTCATAAACACTTGCCAGGCGGGCCGGGTAATTATCAGTAAGCGGAGCGCGGCGTAAGGACCGAAGATAGTTAGAATAATGCCGGTTAGTATCAGTCTCACCTGCGGCATATCTATTACCAATATTGTTTGTCAATAAATCAATAATAGTTTTCAATTGAGTTGCAGTCAGAGTGTCATCTTCCAAACGTTGGTCGATAAGCGTTAACCCTTTCTCCATAAAATGCTGTGCTTGGTCGAATACTTTAGCGGAAGCTAAATCGGGTATGTTAATCATATAGCGGTTAATACGATCATCGATTTCTGTAAAACTTGCTATATGGCTTTCAAGAGTATTGATAGCTTGATTTTGTGCATTTTTTAAATCGGTAGAGTCTGTTAATGCATACACAGAAATCAGATCTCTATATGCTATTACTCTATTGTTGTCTGTAACCTGATTTATTGCATTTTCAGAAAAATAAGTATCAACGACTTGTTGGCATGTTTCAGCTGGAATAGCTGTATTTCCACCAAACGTTTTATAGTATTTTGTAACTGTATAACAACCATAATTTCCGGTCATATAGCTAGGGCTGCTATTGGCATCAAAATATTCCTGAGATTTGATGATTTCTAAGGTCTCATCCAGAACTAACAAGGCTAGTGTATTTTCTCCGATAGAATGAAGGCGAGATGCTACACTGATTTGATCTCCGGTATCTCTTGCAATAGCTTCGTATAGTTGTGGGAGGGTAATATTATCTGCAAACTCTGTACGTATAGCAGATATTGTTGTTGCTACATTGTCTCCTGCAACAATCCTGTTATAAATTCTAAAGCGTGCAATTTCACGCTGTGCTCGCATATTCTCATTATGTGTTGCAGCGACCTGTGAAAGGATAAGTTGCACAGGAATATTTGTTTGGCCTGGGTAAAGTGTTTCAAATAAACCTGCCAATGGCTGGAGAGAAGCTCGGCTTGATGTGGATGCTGTTACAGTGTTTTCTGCATAATCCATTGCAGGGTAGTTATAGGTTGCGTCATATAAAGCATCACCATATACAGAAATACTCTTCGCCAAATATTCTTTGGCTTTATTCCACTCCTGAATACGTTCATAGTAGCGGGTCAGGTTTGTAAGATGAACGGCTTTTAGCTGATATCTACGTCTGCCAGATGTTTCCTGATAGCCTGTTTGTTCAGCGATAATGGCATAATCACTAAGTGCTTTTAGCACACTATTTTTATCAGATGTTGTTCGATTTTCGAGATATTGCTCTACCATTTCGCCCGAATAGGTATTAAATGCTGTCAGAATGTGGCCATAGTTATTTGTATATATCGGTTGAACAATTTGTTGTGCATTATTCAGCATATACTCTGTGAGTAATTGAGCTGCAGAATACTCACCTGCATCCAGATAAGCTTTAACAATACCAAGTAATTCACCATTATCACCTGAAGTTAAATTGCTAATGCCTTTTTCACTTATATATTGACTATATAGGATTTGTGCTTTTTGATTAAAGCTCAGTGCCAGTTCCGGCATATTTAATGTGGTCGCAATTTCTGCTGCTTTTTTATACGCTTTTGCCTGAGTATCCAGGCTGTCAATACCGGTCTCTAACAGAGAATTGGCTCTGTCGATAAAACCAGATAGTAGGTAGCCTTTAGCTAGCTCTGTATTCAGATCATTAATAGCAACACCATCATTAATAGAATCAACAATGGCTTCTGCTTTTTTAAGATGCGAGAAATCGGAGCTGTAGTAGTAATTCAGCTTGTCGGCATTGGTGGTGAACTGTGGGATCAGTGGGATTGTTGCTTCTATCGGCGCCTCAATAATGCCATCTGTAAAACCAACTACAAAACTGTCATCCAGCAATTCCAGATCGTATGGTGTGTAAGTAAATGCCCCGGTTTGAGCATCCAGATCCAGAGTACCGTACTGAGTGCCGGTAACAATGCTGAACGTGATAGGATCGTTGTCTGCATCGGTAACGATAATCTGGCCAATCGTTACGCCGTTGGCGCCAGATGTTACATCAGTACGAACCAGCACTGGCGCATCATTAACATTGATAATTTCGAAAATAATTCTGGCAGTAGCACTGGCTTTACCATCACTGGCAGATACGGTGACTTCATCGTTGCCGAAGTAATCTTTGTTCGGGGTATAGGCAAAAGAGCCATCTGCATTTATGCGCATAACACCGTGGCTGGCTACATTGCTGACACTGTATGTAATGGTATCGCCATCACTGTCGGTGGCTGCAACCTGGCCTCTGATTACAGTATCTTCATATCCTGTAATGTTATATACCGATTGGGAAAAAACCGGTGGAGAGTTTTTATCACTGCCACCACCACAGGCTGCCAATACAGCTACGGTCAGCCCTGAAAGTAGCAGGTGACGAGCTGGTTTCAGATGTTTTTGCATAATTTATTATTCTCTTCATACTTATTAAGGTAGTAAATTATGCGCATATTATCACTAATGCAAATAATATCAATTATCATTTACTGCTTTGAGAATGCTAAATAATGAAAAGCTGCAGTTCAGCAGAATAGGTTAAGTTACTGTTGTTAAATGGGTGTTGGGTGGGCTGCCAGTGTAAGCTGGCAGTTTCAGATTGTTACAGAATTTCCTGATAAAGGCGTTGCCACATTGCTGCATTTTTCTGTTTCAGCTGGCTGGCATTTTGTTTTACCTGCTTCGACAGTTCTGTTTTGTTCTCAAGTAATTGTTGCAGCGATTGTAGCAAAGTATCACTGGTGAGTTGTTCGACACAATAATCACCCATACCGAAGTCACTCATCATGGCATGGTATTTATGGCTCCAACTGGTAGCAATGCAAGGTACACCCTGACTGAGGGCATTTACTGCGCCATGAAAACGGGAACTGACAGCAAGCTCTGCTTTGCCGATAAACGCTTTTACTGCCAATGGGTCTTCAATCTGAATAATCTGGCTGGGTGATTTTGCAGCAATTTCTGCACAGAGTTCAGCATCTTCCCGACCTTCATGGTTCACCAGTACGCAGTGTAGTCCCTGTTCTTGCAGCTTTGTGGCAGCAGCAGCAAATGCTGCCACATAGTTAGCGCGTTCATTTTCTGCATTAGCGTGGTTATATTTGGAAACGACTTTGCTATTGGGAATTAACGCTGCATAAGGTTTTGTCATATCCGGCAATTCATTATTAGCTCTGGCAGTCAGGCCAACGGTAAAGTCGGGGGTTAGTATGACGCTGTCAGGCAGTTGTGCTACACAACTTTGTAAGTGTTGCAGCGATACCGGATCACGGACGAAAATCAGCCGGGCATGCTGAATAATATCGCGCATAGCAGTTTTACTGGCTTCACTGGTAAAAGGGCCAAATGCCTGTGGCATAAAAATAAACGGTTTTCCTGCTTTGCCAAACCGAACCACTTCTTTGGCTGTATTTTGCAGAAAGCGTAAAGGCCATTGATCGCCATATGCAAAACCACTGGCTTCGAGCACCAGCCCAATCTGCTTTTCTGTGACGATGCCATAGCGGGAGAACAGTTTTTGTACAGCAGAGGGAAGTTTGCCAAACAGTGGCGTCAAATCCAGACTCTTACGGCGGAAAGACAACTTTTGCCATGCTCCCAGACGTGCCCGCTCAGGATAAGGCAGGTTTGGGCCGGGAGATAGCACCAGCTCTTTTGATGGCAGGGTTTTCAATCCTTCCAGACAAGCCAGCAGCATCAGATAGGCGCCTTTATTGCGAAACTGTACACCTTTTATTTCTACAAATAAGGGTTTGCTCATAGGAGATTCCTGCAGGTTATTCGGCCTGACTGCGGCGAACTGTCAGCAATTGCCACAGTTGGCGCCGGGTAGAGGCAGATAAAAATAAAAAGAAAAATGAAGCATAAGCATAGGACACTAATGTTGCCCAGGCTGCTCCGGTAATGCCCATAGTGGGGATCCACCACAGGTTCAGCAGTACATTTAGTATTGCGCCAATACCATGGCTTAGCAGAGAGAGAGGTTCTTGTTCTGTAATCACCAGATGCTGGCTGATAAGGTAACGTACGAAAATAAAGCATCCTGCCCAAATATGAATACGCAATACATCAACTGCAGTACTGAAACCTTCACCGAATAGCAAGGCAATAATCCATGGCGAACATAATGTCATCACTACTGCAATGGCAAACGCAGCACTGAAAAACAGCAAAGCAAAATGGCGTAGTTTCAGTAAGTAGTGGTTCCAACTGTGCTGGTGGGCTTTAAGCATATCGGGGTAGTATCTGGCAGCCAGTGTTGCCGGGAATACATACCATAGCTCAGATAAGCGGCTGGCTGCTGCGTAAATACCCGCTTGCTCATTGTCAAGCATGGCACCAATCATCACAATGTCGATTTTGAGATAGATAACCGAAACAATACCAGACATCCACAACCATGATGAACGTTTAAGCAGTGTTTTGGCTTGTTGCAGGTTGAACCAGCGTGGATGCCAGCCTGGCCAGCGGTTTTCGCCTTCGTTAAATGGTTTATGCTTAACCCGGTAGAGCCAATACTGGCATATGCCGACAATCAGGAATTCCAGCCCGGTTAGCAATAGCAGGCTGGCGATACCAAAGCCGCTGTACAGCAACGCCAGCTTAATAGCAAAACTGACAAGCGATATGGCAGATTTTGCATAAGCAGCACTACGGAATGAGCCCTGATAATTAAGATAAAACTCAAACAACAGAAACCCAAAGAAGCTTTGTAATAAAAATAGTGCAGGAATGGCTATAGCGGTGTAACCGGTAAACATATCAGGGTACAGCAGATAAAACGCCAGCAGCATTAGTGTGCCGCAGAGCAACCCCAGGCAAAGCCGGATACTGATTGCTGTGTATAGCAGTGTCATAGCCTGATGGCTATCTGCTTGCTGTTGCATCCGGCGTACTACGATATTGTTTAGCCCCATACTGGATAGTGGTACCAGAAAGGCACTCCAGGCCATAACAATCGAATAAACACCTAACTCCGAAGCACCCAGTAGCCGGGCAACAAACACAGTCAGTACTGCACCTGCTGCAAGTTTGACCAGCTTGTCACCGAGCATAGCGGTGGCTCTGGCCATCAGCAGTTTTTTAATCATTTTCAAAACCTTCTGCTCCTGCGGTGGCGGAACCAGGAAATAATGCGCCAGATATTTTGCAGAACCAGCAAGTAGCCACCGAATGCCAGCATAAACAGAACTAACATAACAATTTCCGGAACCAGCAAATACTCACCAATAATACCAATACAGGCAAAAATACAGGCCAGTGAGGTGATAAGCATCAGCGATTCACGAGAGCTTAAACCCATTCTCAGGGAGATATGATGCAAGTGTTCCCTGTCTGCCATAAAAGGTGACTGACCTTTGGCAATACGCCGTACCATAATGGCAATCATATCCATCAGTGGAATAGCAATAATCCACAGGGCTGTAACCGGCCTGAAGCTGGCGCTTTCGCTCTGAGTGCCCAGCACCAGTAACCAGATAACCGATAAGCCGATCAGCATACTGCCGGCATCACCCATAAAGATTTTTTTGCCAGGGATCAGATTAAGATTACATGCAAGGTAGGGTAGCATTGCAGCAGCAATCAGTAGTGGAAGCACGGCATATTCCGGCTGCCCCCATAATGTCATAAAAATACTGATAGAAACAAAACTGACCAGACTTAACATGCCGGCAAGACCATCAATACCGTCAGTCATATTAAAGGCGTTGATAGCTGCAATTACCGCTATCAGAGTAAAGGGAATACCCAGTGGCCCAAGCTCCAGATGGCCCATGCCAAACAGGTTGCCCAGCGTAGCAATATGCAAATCCAGGCTATATACCATGGTTAAGCCTATCAGTAATTGTACTGCCAGCCGTAGTTTAACACTCAAATCCAGATAGTCATCGAACATGCCCAGAATCACAATCGTACCTGCGCAGGCCAGGTAATAGAAAGGATGCAGGATATCGTGGTTCCAGACCAGCAGGCTGATGGCGATGCCACAGTAAATAGCGATGCCGCCAATCAGTGGAACTGCCCCCTGATGTTGTTTTCGGCCACGAGGTATATCCACCAGGCCGACACGGACGGACAGAGGATAAAGCAGTATAATTGCTACTGTAGTCGCTATCATGCTGCTGATATAAAAAAGAATTTGTTCAGACATCCGTATTCATATTCCATCTGATATTCGCAGGTATTCAGCCTGGCGTCAGTTAATCTTGTTAATTTAACCGCTAACATTGTCATCAGGCCGGTATGGCAGACTTAACGGGCTATAAAGTAAGTGTTTTTTTCTGCTGTAACAAGTATTGTAACCTCTCCGGCGATTTTTGGGACAGAAACTCAGCGTGCAACAACATAATCCTAATATTTTGATTATCAGTAACATGGGACCTAAGCCTTCCGCACCCTTTCAAGGCGCGTTTGTGAAGCAGCAGGCTGATGCCTTAAGTGCTATGGCACCTGAATATCATTTTATGCGCTGGCATACTGACTCTTACCTGAACAAGCTATTGAAATATCCGGTGTTTATTGCCGATTTCATCTGGCGTTTTATATTGCGCCGCAAACGGTTTGATATTTTACACGTACATTTTTTTTATCCGACTATCTGGCTGGCTTTATTGTATCGTTGGTGTCGCAATCGTTCCGCGAGGATTGTTGTAACGTGTCATGGCAGCGATATTTATAAGTATCAGCCGCCAGGACGTTGGTATCGATGGAGTGCAGCTAAAGTAGATTACTGGATTTTCAGCAGCCACAAGCTGCAGTCCCACTTTTTCCGGGATGTGCCTGCGTCATCCGTGCTATCTGCAGGAATTCCGGCAGACTACGCTGATGTGACTGCATTAACCCGTACAGAGAAAACACTAGATTTGTTGTATGTCGGCACCCTCGATCATAATAAAGGGATGGACCGGCTGATTGCTATGTTGCCAGAGCTGGCAGGGCTGAAAATTGTGATCGCCGGTGCTGGTCACTGGCAGCAGAAACTGCAGCAGGCTGTTGCAGGGCACCCTGATGTTGAACTGGCAGGCCCGCAGAGTTTGCCGCAACTATTGCAGTTATACCGGCAAGCCCGCTGTTTTATCAGCCTGTCCCGTAATGAGTCTTTCGGGTTGGTCATGGCTGAAGCTATGGCGTGTTATACCCCCGTTGTGGCGACAGAAACTGACGGCTCGCTGGAGCAAATAGATGATGACTGCGGTATCAGGGTTTCACAGCAACAGAGTGAGCAGGAACTGCTACAGCAACTGGTATTGGCAGTAAGGCATATATTACAGATGCCTGAAGAGCGGTATAAGCAATTACAGCAAGCCGGGCGCCAAAAAGCCGAACATAACCTGTTACCTGTTATTACCGGGCAGCTGCAACAGATTTATAAGGCAACAGATTTATAAGTGAGTGTACAAATGACAGAGATAGTTGCTGAACAAACATCAACAGTACTGACGGGTATCCGTGAAGTTGCCATCGGGCCGGTGAAGGTATCGGCATTTCGTGATATGGAGCAACTGCTGACGTTTATTATTAATGAGCAAGGACATGTTTTTGCCGGCTCGGCCATCGCTATTAACCCGGAAAAAGTCCTCACCGCCATGCGGGATGAACAGATTAACGCGGTTATTCAGCAGGCAGATATCCGTTATGCCGATGGGATTGGTGTCGTAAAAGTTATGCGCAGTCGTCTCGGACAGCCGGTACAGCGTATTCCAGGCTGTGAACTGTGGCAGGAATTAATGAAAAGGGCTGCCCGTTTTCAGGTGCCGGTATTTATTATTGGCGCCCGGCCTGAGGTATTACAGCAGACCAGAGAAAAACTGCTTAGCCAGGGAGTGACTGTCGTTGGCGCT
>CAZXTH010000135.1:7363-8405 GCA_964643585.1 uncultured Pseudoalteromonadaceae bacterium | reverse complement strand
GCTGGCTGAGCAAGGGCAGTATGAACGGGCTTATCAGACGATGCTGACATTCAGTGGACTACTCCGCCAGGGCCGTGCCCGGGAAATCAGACTGGAACAGATGAAGCAGCAATTTGATACCGAGCTGCAACAGCAACTTGGTTTACGGTTGCAACAGCAGAGTGAAAGTGCTGCTCTGCAGCTGGCGGCATCAAACAGACAAATCATATGGCTATGGAGTGCCTTAAGCATGGCAGTTGCAGCAGTATTTCTGTTGTTATTACTGCTATGGCGAACACATCGCCGGACTGCTCCGGCATTACTGAATTTACCGACTGAACATAACGGATAACAGGAACCGGCATGACAGAAACTGTGGTATCCAGAGATGGCGTTGAACAACTGCCATTGCGCCGCTTTACAGAAGAGGCGTACCTAAACTATTCCATGTACGTCATTATGGACCGGGCTTTGCCACATATTGGTGATGGCCTCAAACCGGTACAGCGGCGCATTGTGTACGCCATGTCTGAGCTTGGTTTGTCGCATCTGGCGAAATATAAAAAGTCTGCCCGTACAGTGGGTGACGTGCTGGGTAAATTTCACCCGCATGGTGACTCGGCCTGTTACGAAGCCATGGTATTGATGGCTCAGCCGTTTTCCTATCGCTATCCGCTGGTTGACGGGCAAGGCAACTGGGGGGCTCCGGATGATCCGAAATCTTTCGCAGCTATGCGTTATACCGAAGCACGCTTGTCCCGTTTCAGTGAAGTATTGCTATCAGAGCTGGGCTCCGGCACTGCAGACTGGGTGCCAAACTTTGATGGTACGATGGATGAACCCAAAGTTTTGCCGGCACGTCTGCCGCATATACTGCTGAACGGCATTACAGGCATTGCCGTTGGTATGGCGACCGATATTCCGCCGCACAATGCCCGGGAAGTCGCTAATGCCTGTGCTCATTTACTGGATAATCCTCACAGCAGCGTCAGCGATCTGATGCAGTACGTAAAAGGCCCTGATTACCCGACTGATGCAGAGATTATCAGCCCGGCGGCAGAGT
>CAZXTH010000135.1:0-7353 GCA_964643585.1 uncultured Pseudoalteromonadaceae bacterium | reverse complement strand
TGAGATGAAACGCAGCCGCGGAGATGTCAGGCCATATATGAAAGTGGCCGTGGCAGTGTAAAAATGCGTGCTGTTTACCAGCAGGAAGAGGGTGATATCGTTATTACTGCCTTACCGCACCAAACCTCGGGTGCCAGAATACTGGAACAGATTGCAGCACAAATGCAGGCAAAGAAATTGCCAATGGTCAGTGATTTAAGGGATGAATCGGATCATGAAAACCCGACCCGTATAGTTATTGTACCGCGTTCCAACCGTATTGATACCGAACAGCTGATGCAGCATTTGTTCGCAACCACTGATCTGGAAAAAAGCTACCGGGTTAACCTGAACATTCTGGGGCTGGATAATCGCCCCAGAGTGAAGAATCTGGCAGAAATCCTGGGTGAATGGCTCAATTTCCGTCGTGATACTGTGCGTCGCCGTTTGCAGTATCGTCTGAATAAAGTACTGGATCGGTTACATGTATTGGAAGGTTTATTGATTGCCTTCCTGAACATTGATGATGTGATCCGGATTATCCGTACCTATGATGAGCCAAAGCCTGAGTTGGTATCGTTCTTCGGCATTACAGAGCGGCAGGCAGAGGCAATTCTTGAGCTGAAATTACGCCACCTGGCCAAACTGGAAGAAATGAAAATCCGTGGTGAGCAGGATGAGCTGAGCAAAGAACGAGACAAGCTGGAAGGAATTCTGGGCTCTGATAAAAAGTTGACCAGATTGATCCGTGATGAACTGCTGGCCGATGCTGAAAAGTACGGTGATGAGCGCCGTAGTCCGATTGTTCAGCGTGGCGAAGCCAAAGCGCTTACAGAAAAAGAATTGTTACCAAGCGAAGCTGTGACGGTGGTGTTGTCTGAAAAAGGCTGGGTACGTTGTGCCAAGGGGCATGATGTTGACGGCGCATCACTCAGCTATAAAGCCGGAGATGGATTTAAAGCACTGGCAACCGGCCGCAGTAATCAGTATGCGATTTTCCTCGATTCCTCAGGCCGTAGTTTTGCCACTGAAGCGCATGAGCTTCCATCCGCCAGAGGACAAGGGGAGCCGCTGACCGGGCGTTTTAGTGTGGTTGCCGGTGAAACCTTTGAACATGTACTGATGGGGGAAGACAAGCAGCAGCTGTTGCTTGCATCTGATGCCGGATATGGTTTTGTCGCTGAATTTGCCGATCTGATCAGCCGTAATAAGGCTGGTAAAGCCATACTGAGCCTGCCTTCGGCAGCAAGAGTGCTGGAACCGCGACTGGTTAGAAATCCGGATACCGACCTGGTGTTGTGTATTTCTAATGAAGGGCGGATGCTGGTGTTCCCGGTTGCCGATTTACCTAAACTGAGCAAAGGTAAAGGTAACAAACTGATGTCAATTCCATCAGCCAGAGCGGCTGGCCGGGAAGAATATGTCAGTCAGTTGGCGGTGATCCCGCAGCATAGCGGTGTTACACTGGTTGCCGGTAAGCGTAAGCTGGGGCTGAAGGCAGAAGATTTACAGCATTATGCTGGTGAGCGTGGGCGCCGTGGTAATAAGCTGCCACGAGGTTTACAGCGTATCGATGAGATCATTGTCAGTCTGGAGAGTGATCAAACCAGCCCTGAAGCGTAAAAGCAGTATAATCAGTGGTGCCGTTCACATTGAACGGCTTACTTCGTAGCGTAATGGGAATAACCTGTAGCGCTACGGGAATACCAGTCAGAGAGCCTTAAATTCTGTTATCGTTGAGTTTAAGGCTCTGATACATTTCAGGAACCGTAGTGTTAGCTTTTGTCCGCTTATTGCTGTTAGCAGTTTTTATTATTTTCAGTACCGTGGCAGGCCTTCTTGTTTGTCTGTTCCGGCCTTTTCATGCTGACAACGTCAGAATATTTTCCGGTTGGTACGGTAAAGTAGCCTGGTTGTTTGGTATTGACGTTGAAATACGCCGTGATCCGGCTATCGGCAGCGAACAACCTTATGTTTTCATTGCCAATCATCAGAATAATCTGGATTTATTCGTGATGAGTAATGCGGTATTGCCCCGTACTGTCACCATCGGTAAGAAAAGCCTGCGCTGGATACCGTTTTTCGGTCAGCTGTACTGGTTAAGTGGCAACATCCTGATTGATCGTAATAATAAAAGCCGTGCAGTAGGAACAATGCAAGATGCTGCAGACCGTATCCGTGATAAGCAGGTGTCGGTCTGGATGTTTCCGGAAGGAACCCGCAGTTATGGTAAAGGGTTGCTGCCTTTTAAAATGGGTGCTTTTCATATTGCACTGCAAGCCGGTGTGCCACTGGTTCCGGTGTGTATGAGCAGTACACAGGGGCAGTTGAAGTTAAATCGCTGGAATAACGGCAAAGTGATTATTAAGATGCTGGCACCGGTTAAGCTGGAAAGTGCCAGTGGCTTGCGCAGTTTTGCGGAACAAATGCACCAGCAGATGGAACAGCAAATCAGCCAGCTTGATGCTAAGCTTGCCAGCGATTACACTGACGACCAGATCAGGACTCAAGGGTAATATCATTATGGAAAACTGGCAGGCGTTTACTGAAGAAACTATTGCAGCTTTGCTGGAAGATGGCAGCGATCCGGATGCGCTGTATACGATAGAGCATCATTTTTATGATAAAGATTTTGCCCGTCTGGAAAAGCTGGCAGTAGAACTGTTCCGCTTAGGGTATGAAGTTACCGACGCAGAAGAAGTAGAGTTTGAAGAAGGCGGTAGTGCCTGGGTATTCGATGCGATTCGTGAGCAGTCTCTGGACACCGACAGCATTGTTGCTGATGCGATTAAGCTGGAAGAGCTGGCAAAGAAACATCAGATTGAGTATGACGGCTGGGGTACTTACTTTGAAAGCGACGAAGAAGATGACTTCGACGATGATGACGAAGACTTTGATGATGAGCGGTAAGTAATTCCGTCGCTATGTGGCCTGTCCTAAGATAATAAGTTAGTTGAAATAACTAACTTATTTCATCGAGTGCAGGCCGATTAAATTGCCCTCAGAGTCGTGCACTACGGCACAAAAACCATGTTCACCGATAGACATTTTCGGCTGTTGTATCTTGCCACCATTGGCTTCGGCGCGAGCTGCCTGCACTGCACAATCATCACAGCCAAAGTACACCAGAGTGCCACCGCCGCCCGGCGCAAAACCATCCATTTTTACCAAGCTACCGCCAGCGCCGTAATAACTCATGCCGTTTTCTTTATCCATCGGGAAGAACCACATTTCCATCTCAAGCTCCGGCATGGGTGATGGCATGTGTTCCAGCTTGATATCAAACAGCGCCTGATAAAACGCTTTGGCGCGCTGCATGTTGTCTACGTAAATTTCAAAATGCACTACCGGGTTAAATTTCATCGTGTTGCTCCTAAAGTTGGCAATACCCTGCCACAGCCAGCTGATGCAGCAGTAAAGATAGCAGAGATTAACTCACAGTACGTAGTCGGATGGGCAAGGAGAAGATCGACAGCTGCCCTCAATGAAGTAAAAGCAGAATATTGCATTGAAATTGTGGACTTAGCTTAGCAATACAAAACCAACAAAGTACACGGCCAGTGCAATAAGCAGCAGGGTGAAGATCCAGTAGAAGCAGGAGTCGGCTGCGTTTTGGTCGTTAATAATGCCTGAAGTTACGCCTGTTATGCATGAGCCTGATAACCAAACCCAGGCGTTTAGCATATAGGTGTGTAATTTACAGCTGGCGTTACTTTGCGATACCTAACGCCAGATGTAAAACACTGGTGCTTAACCGCCGCCTAGTTTATTCAGCAGTTTGTCTTTTAACTTATCTTTGGCCTGATCTTTCAGATCGGCCAGTTTGGATTCCAGCATCTGTTCAATACTGGCACTGATATCTGCTACCTCGGCATCCTGCTGCTGAAGCAGGGTTGACCAGTCACCCTGTAAACCTAATTGCTGCTGTAGCTGACTGTCTAGCTTACTTTGCAGTTGCTGTTGATATGCTGCTACTTTTTGTTTTGCTTCACCCAGCAGGGCATCTCCCAGTATTTTGTCCAGTGATGAACGAATACTGACATCCGGCTGGCTGATTAAGCCGCTTGCTGCAATGTTTAACGGAATCTGAGCCTGCTGGTTCAGTAGCTGTGCCAGCTGTTGCAGGTATTTATTACCCTCAGTACTAAAGTTTGCCTGTTGCAGTAACACCGAAGCTTGCTGTTGCAACTGGTTATCGACCAGTTTCAGCGTTCCGTCAGACTGTAACAGGCCATTCGCCAGCTCAAGCGCGCTTTCACCTTTACCGAGTAGTAAAGGCTGCAGGTTAAGCCCGTCCAGCTTCCAGCTGATATTGGTAATCATTTGCTGCAAGATGGCAAAATCACCCTGCAGATTAAACTGTGCCAGCCGTGGTAACTGGCGCACATCCAAAGCAAATTTGGTTGCGCTGTTAATCAACTGGTGCTGAGCAGTAATATCCTGCAATGATAATGTTGCTTCTCCGCCGCCTATCAGCCAGTTAACACGCGCTTGTTTTACCCAGAAATCAGGGTAAGGCTGAGAGGGGAGTGGCAGAATACGGTTTGGCAGGATGATTTCTTCTTTTTCCGGAGCGGTTTCAGAACTACCAAAATCTTCCGGAATATAAGGTTTTACCAACAGGTAAAGGCTTTGCAGCTGGGCAATACGCTCGCCCCATAAATCCCCTAGTAAAATCTGGGTAATGCCGGCTAAGCCACCATCAGACAAATTAGCCAGCTGTTGTAATTGCTGCCAGTCAGCCTGACTTGCCTGTTTTACCTCATTAACAGCTTGCTCCAGCCGGGTTTTACTACCGGCAAGCTGGTTTTTTACCTGCTCAACTTTCGCTTTTTCAGCATTTAGTCTGGTTTTCAACTGTTCCAGTTGTTCTGCTTTAGCAGCTAGATCTGCAGCATTTTCAATTTTGCCTTCAGTCAGTTTTTTAATATCTTCCTGATACTGTTTCAGGGCGTCTTTATCGGGCAATTGTGATTGCAGATTTTTCAGCTGTTGTTGTTCCTGGCCAGCAAGTTGCTGCAAGGCCTGGCCTTTGGCAACAGTTTGCAGGTTGGCTCTGGCCAGCAGCTCATCAGCATCAGGCAGGTCAACCTGCAGCAGTGCTGCCAGGTCCAGTTTTTCACCTTCCTGCTCTGCATCAAGGTTACGGTAAACCTTGCCGGGCTTACTGCGTTCAAGGCCGTAAGCCATACCATCAACAGTCAAATCGCTAATCACATAGTATCCGAGCAGGGCAGGCCATACTTCCAGTGCTGCTTTGGCTTCACGGAAACTGATACTGTTATGCGTTGGATTAGCCGGATCTGTCGCTTGTAAGTCACGAATCGTTAATGCCAGAGGCGCCAGTTGCAGTGAAACCTTGCTGATATTCACTTCTGCGCCAGTGGCTTTCTCCAGTGTATAAATCATGGCGAGCCTGATGGCGCTGCCTGCAAAAACATAAACCAGCAGCAACACCGCTGCCAGTAATGATAAAAAAACTAACCAGCCGGATTTACGTATCATCAGCAGTTCTCCTTAACTTAACTTCTCGTACAGCTGTACCAGCTTGGTTGCTTTAAGCATTTGCACCAGTTTCCATTTCTGGATGCTTTGCATCAGTCGTGTACGGTATTGTTTTACCAGCACGGATGTCAGCCAGGCTACCGGTAACAGTAAAAGCATGCCAAGCACAAAACCGCCGAGCGTTAGCGTATGATGCAAGTGCAGAAATTGCAGGGTTTCGGTACTTGCCAGTAACTGTAGTAAAGCGTCCTGACGGGCGTATTCCCAGGTTAGGGCTTCCAGTGATGGCCCCAGCAGAATAACCAGCACAGAACTAAACCCCCAGGTCACCAGAAAGGTGGTCAGATTGATGGTCAGCAAGCATACCAGTAACAATATCACTACGGTCAGTAAACCAAATGGCAATAAGCCAGCCAGAATGCCTAGTGCCACAGCCCAGCCGATTTGCCAGGGAGAGGCTTCAGAATTAAGAATTTTCAGGATTCTTGCGAAGAGCGTCAGCATAGAGTTTCCCTTCAGGTTAACGTTTCAGCAATAGGATACAACAGTCAGGCTAAATTATCAGTGATAAGCTGTTTTGTCAGTGCTATTCGCAGAAAGTGTCAGCAATAGATTTACGTTACAGGTTTTTTATTAATAATCACTAAGGCAATACCCCCTAAGATAGCGGCTGATATTACTATCAGCCTTATACTAAAGGCTTCCTGCAACAGTAGCGCTCCGCCAATGGCCGCCAGCAGCGGCACACTAAGCTGCACCACCGCGGCATTTGAAGAGCGCAGAAAAGGTAATACCGCATACCATAATGCATACCCCAGCCCTGATGCCGCAATACCGGATGCCAGAGCCAGCACTATGCCTTTGCTGTCTGCTGCCGCTGACGGGAGCATCAGTAAGCTTAAAGCAGCTGTAAAACATGAAGCCCGGATAAAATTGCCAGCAGTAGAGGCTACAGGATCTTTACTACCTTTACCCATAATGGAATAAATTCCCCAGGCAATACCGGCTGATAGCATAATAAGGGCGCTGATAACCGGTGGTGCTTCTACACCTGGCAGTAACAAAGCTATAAGCCCTGAGATTGCTAATATAAAGCCACAGCTTTGCAACAGGGTAAAACGTTCACCGTGCCATATTCCATATGCCACCATGGTGGTCTGAACGGCTCCGAATAGCAGTAATGCTCCTGTAGCAGTTGAAAGCCCGTTATAGGCAAAAGAGAATGCAGCTGCATAAACAAATAAGGCTAGTGCTCCCCACCAGTTTCCGTAACGAATGCTGGCCCGGCCGCTTAATGCCAGCAGCAGCCATAAGGTTATAGCGCCTGACAATAGCCTTATTGTAGTAAAACTGGCAGCATCGATATCTGAATGTAGCAACGCAGCACGGCATAACAGAGAGTTTGCGGCAAAGGCCAGCATAGATAATACGACCAGAACAGATATACGTATTGCAGACATAAGTATCCTTGTTAGCAGTTATTTTTATTAGCTAAATGGCAGTCTGTGGTAGCAAGAGCTTGAAAGATGAACATAGCAAATACAATGTATGAAGGCGAGGCAGACCTTGGTATTGATTGCGGCATAAAGATTGTTTGAGTACCACATAATAATAAGAAATTTATTGAACATGTTTCTGTTTTGGCTTTCTTATATTCTGATGTTACCGGCAGCAGCCTAAATTAAGGAAAGGTATATGATTAACAAGGCTTTTATAGATCAGTTATTGAAGTCTGGCAGTGAAATGCTTGGCGGTAAGGGCGGCAATGACACTGCTCAAAACAGCAAAGCCAGTATCAGTGATATCCTTAAAGGGCGCGGTGGAGCAGCTATTGCTGGCGGGGCTGTTGGGTATCTGCTTGGCAGTAAG
>CAZXTH010000134.1:7524-8427 GCA_964643585.1 uncultured Pseudoalteromonadaceae bacterium | reverse complement strand
ATTTTTCCGCAAAGTAGTGGCATAGTTTGCGGAAAAATAGCGCGAAAGTCAACTTCTATACGTTTAGATGGCTAAATAAACATACCTAGATATTATTGCTTTATTAGTATTCCAGCCCCTCATCCAGTTTATCTTCAATAGATGTTAAATATGACATTAGCCCTTCTACATCTGTTCCACCGGTTTCCTGCCATTTAGCTGTAATATAGTTTTGCAGATTCATCCAACTTGTTTGGATGCCAGCGATTTTGGCATTTACTTCCGGATATTTTTGCTCCAGAGCCTGAATACTTGAACTTCCAGCTCCTGAATTGAGCCCACCCAGCGTCGGATGCAAATTTGACTGGTCGTTATAGTACATTCTTGCTTCATAGAGTGAATAATTATTATCTTGATTCATAATACCGGACATAATATCCCAACTTACCTTATGATCCAGATGAATGCCTTCAACATTAACCATTTGTCCGGAGCCTTGGTCCTGAACGGACACAATACGGTTACCAATCTTACTATGCGGGTACTTCGCCAGAACTTCGTTGCGGGTATATTTACCAAAACTAAACTTGCTGCGTGGGTAATCTTTGCTGTTATAACGTGTATGTTTGGCAGACGGCGTAGCTTTATAGCTGCCAGAGTCAGGTTCAGGATGTGGATTTTGCCCGTTCGAAGTTGGAACTGCACGCTGGGCAACTTTCTCAGGTACAGACTGCAAGTTGTGACTGGCAATATTCACTAATGGAGAATCAGCCTTACGCTGTAACGCCTTAGCCCCCATTACATCCGCTTCATGCTCCAAACCGGGATCGTCATTTATGGCTTCACCTTTTAGCTGGGTGGTGGCTTGTACCCGGCCTTGTTTTTGCTGCACTACATGCCAGGCTTCATGTGGCAGGTGTTGTT
>CAZXTH010000134.1:6221-7514 GCA_964643585.1 uncultured Pseudoalteromonadaceae bacterium | reverse complement strand
ATATGAATATCTGTGCCCTGAGCGTAAGCATGTGCCTGCATTTGCGCCGGTTTGGCCGAGTTATAATGCACTTTGACATCGTCCATCGCATAACCGGACAGGTTTTCAATACCGGCTTTTAGCTGATCCGGCATACCGGTATTATTTACTGCACCGGCTTCAGCCTGACGCTGGCTAACAGCAGCAGATTCAAACTTGCCCTGCATTGGCTCATCTTCTTCCAGAGCCATTCGCTGTACCGGCTCAAACTTGCCTTGCAGCGGTTCTTCTTCCAGCTCCATCAGCTGTGTAGCTTCAAATTTGCCCTGAACCGTTTCTTCATCTTCCAATGCCATTTGCTGGCTTACTGCACCATCAGGTAATGTGCGCTGAGTCAGTTGTTGTGAACCAGATAACATCGCTTTTAACTGGCTGGCCTGCTGCTGTTGTCTGGCACTTTGCTGTAAAACGGCACTGGCAGTGCTGCTATTCAACGTTTGTGCCTTTTGCTGTGATGGTAAGGTACGGCCTTGAGCAAATTTCATCGTAATATCCTTTTGCATTGCCTTAACAAAGGGCGGTTAAGCTATATAGGTGTAGCTGGCAAATACCTGTTTTGCCACTACGGATAATGCTCTCTGCGTTGCTGCTGCCGGTGGAAAAACCACAATAGAAGCAACGTCAGTAACAGCGCGCCAAACAACACCAAATCCTGATAAGGGTGCCAGAAAGGATCGCACCACAGAATCAGCAGAACCAGCAGTGGCTGCAATAGCATAAAAATAATAAAAAAGCGGTTGCGGTATAACGCTCTAAGCTCAAATATCACCAAAGATGCCAAGCCATACACGACCAGTAATACCGCAATACTGAATAGTAATAACCGTGCTTCCCAGCGATTAGGGCAAACCAGCCCGCATAGTTCACCGGATGCTTTCAAATACAGCCGGTAAAAAGCATTGCCAGTATCAATTTGTGGGTTAAACGCTTGATTTAATGCCTGATAGTAATCCGGCCTAGCTAATGGCAGACTCCATAACGCCGCTCCGGAAAAGTTCCAGTTGGCATAATTTAATTCATTCTCAAAACGTTCAGTATCTACGACATCCGCATTGCCAAACTGGCTAATATTAAAAACCGGTAATATTTTTTCCAGTAATACTGCGGCTTCGCTCATTTTATCCATGCTGTCTATGGTGGATTTGAACGTCTGCATCTCTGCCCGGAATCCCTTTATCTGCTGGCTAACCTGTTCTATAACCAGCGCTTTGTATGCAACGTCCGATTTTTCCTGAGGTTTTGATTGGAGAAGTA
>CAZXTH010000134.1:0-6211 GCA_964643585.1 uncultured Pseudoalteromonadaceae bacterium | reverse complement strand
CATCGGTTGGGAGGCGGGCTTAAATCCAACCAGGATCAGGTTAATTTGCTGGATAAGACTATTAAAATGCTTTCTTTTATCTTCAAAATCAGAGCTTATCTCACCTTCTGACGTAGTAATATCTTCCAGCACATTTGCAGGCAAAATCAAATTAACGAAATAAGCGTCGGTATTTGTTACCTCATTTCGTCCATTTAAATCACCTCTCAGTTTCTTAACAAACTGCACTGCATTGGCATACTCTTCCACTGATAATGAGCTTAAATCCATTTCCAGTGTTACTCCGTCAGCCATAGTGCGTTTTTTACTGATCCCCAGAGTCACTACCGGTTGCAGATTATTGAGCATAAAGTCGTTTAACGGCTCAGTAACCAGACTTATGATCTGTTCTAGCAGCGCATCTCTTATACAATGACTTTCAGACCACAATTTTTTATTATCTATTCTGATCACAATATCCAGATAAGTATTATGAGCCTGAGCCGTATTGATAAACTCATTAAATGGCCGTTTATTTTTCCAGTTAGGTGGAGAGCGTAGGTTGAATTGGGGATCCAGCGTAAAAGCATACAACCCGATACGATGCAAACTACCAAAATCGAGCTGCTGTTGTTCAGTATGCCAGTAAGGCTGGAGACCATAACTGAAGTTCACAAAGTTAGCCTGAGCCGGTACAGCAGGCGCACAGTTACAACCTTCAACCGGTAACCATTTTATCTCTGGGGTGGCTTTCGCTGAATTTGCTAACGATAACACCTCCGGCAATGGCAAATCTGCAGCATAATAGGTGTCCTGCTCCTGAGTTTGTCCAGGCAAAGTAATGATGGCAAAAAACATCCCCACTCCAAGTACCAGCCATCTCATACCATCATGCCCTCTTTTCGCCGCTCGCGGGTTATCCCTTCCAGCAAATCCTGTTGCGACAAGGCATTCTCTCCCCGACACAACGCTTCTACTGCGGCATAACGCACTACGTTGGTAATAGCACCGCCTGCCAGTTCATAGTCATGCGCCAGCATCGTAAGATCGACATTGTCTGCCAGCATGACCTCTTTACCCAGTATCTGCTGCCACAATCGCAGACGTTCAGAGACGTCCGGTAACGGAAAGTACACCATTGACTGAAAACGCCGGGCAAAGGCTTCATCAATATTGGCTTTCAGGTTTGTCGCCAGCAGAACCACGCCGGGAAAATCCTCAATCCGTTGCAGCAGATAAGATACTTCCTGGTTGGCGTAACGATCATTACTGCTGCTGGTTTGGGTACGTTTGGAAAACAAGGCATCGGCTTCATCAAAAAACAGTATCCAGTGCCTGGCTTGTGCCTGGTCAAACACCGCCGCCAGATTCTTTTCCGTTTCACCAATGTATTTAGACACCACGGCAGATAAATCTATACGGTAAACATCAGCCCCTATCTGCTGGCCAATCAATGTCGCGGTCAGGGTCTTACCCGTACCGGGAGGCCCGTAAAACAACGCCCGGTAGCCCGGTTTAAGGCTGCGGCCCAGCTGCCATTGCTGCATAATGGTGTACTGATGCTGCAACCAGCCAATAATATGCTGAATATCGGCCTGTACCGCCGGGTTGAGTACCAGATCCTGCCAGCTCAGCGAGGTTTGCAGTAATTTGGCCGGGAACTGGCGGTTATAATCCGGTTTCTGACGGGTACCGTTTAAAAACAACTGCAGATACTCGGCACTAACAGCCAGCGGTGCACTGAGGAAAGGTTCATCATTGCCCTCATGCTGTAACAGAATAATATTATCCCGCCGCAGCAGTTGCTCAGGCTGTAGCAACTGCATCACGTCCAGCCGCACAGACAATTCGCTGCCAGCCAGCAGAAAAGCAGCGGTCTGGGCACTGGGTAAAAAGCCCTGATGCTGTTTGGTCTGGCAGCCACCAAATTCGGTAAAACTGCGACTAAGATTTTCATTGCGCACAAAGAAAGTATCCAGCAGTTGCGGCTGGATATGCGGTGCCAAAGCCAGGGCAATAATCAGCCGCTGTGCTGCAGTTAGCTGCTGGCGACAGACAAATTCAGCATAGCTGCTTGCCGCAGGTTGCAATACTGGCGGGGGGGCACTTTTAAATAAGGCTAGCGGTTGCTGCTGAAAATAATGCTGCATTCGCAGTTCAATACACTGCCCCAGCCAGTCCATTTCGGCCTGCATACAAGCCGCATTCAGTGGAGCAGCTATTGCATCGTCAGGTAATTCAGCCACGCCAGTGGACATAAAGTTCTCCCTGCATCCATGGGTAACGGATCAGGCTGTACGACCAGGGCAGGCCATCCAGCAACATATCGTAAGGACCACTATCCAGTTGCAACTGCCAGCCGGAACTGTTGGCTGCCTGAAATAAACTACCGCTTCGCTGTAAAAAACACTCCTGCAGGGTCGCAACAGAGCTGTTGGCTAATTTGGGCCATTGCGCCAGTATCCCGGCCAGCAAGCTGTCTGCCAGCTCCAGTTGTGGCGGTGTCAGCTCGGGTTGCCAGCCCGCCGGTACCGGCGGCGTCACACCGCATAGCAGCATATTCAGTTGCCAGCATTGCCAGTAGTTTGGCGGTAATGCAGAGTCGTACTGGTGCCGAGCCATATAATGCAGCAAGGCGCACGCCTGCCATGCCTGTGTAGCCGATACGAAAGCCTGCTGCTTAACCCAGCCAAGTCGCTGCCATAGCAGCGGCAGATAAGGCGCCGCCAGTACCAGACCGGCATCCGTCAGGCGTTGCGGATGGCTATTGTTTGACGTTGTCGGTTCAGGCTGTGCAGTTAGCTGAGCAGGCGTTGCTTTTGCTGCAGATGGCGGTGCCACAACCGTGATAGCAGGCACCTTACCGGCAGCAACCAGACGGATAACCTGCCGGAGTTGCTGCAATAATAATGCTGCCAGCCGGTTACGCCCGGCGTTCTGATGCAGTGTGATTGCCAGTTGCCGGTAAAAAGGACCGGGATTACCAGGAGCGGCCAATGCAGCCAGAGACGTGAACAGATAACTCCCAGCCAGAACCTTGCCAGCGTTTGCAGCTGAAGCAGTTACCGGAGGATGAAACACTAATTGCTGCCATAACTGCTGACACAGTTCGCGGCCCTGTTGCTGTACCTGTAGCGGTAAAATCTTCACCAGTTGTTCGCTCAGTTCCAGCCAGTTATCACTATCAGCCCCGGTCCATACCAACACAGAGGCAGATACCGTTTCTGGCAGCTCAGTATCGGGTACCGCAACCGCTGCCGGGGCGCTTCCTACAACCTGTTGTTGCAACACCGGCTGTTGGCTGTGGCTGATCCAGGGAGTGGTAACCGCCAGTTGCCATTGCAGTTGTTGCAGTAATTCAGCATGCCGAGTCCGCACAGTGTTACCGTTGTAAAAGGTCAGTTGCTGTATCAGCTGTTGCAATAATTGCCTGCTGCGCCCTTCACCTGCGGTGCTTTGCAGCCACAACTGCAACTGCAGCAGCAACATCGCCAGAGTAACAGGCTGGCGTTGCAGGCCACTGCCCAGTAACGACTGCCATAATATCTGGCGATAAAACGGCTGCGGCAGGCTGATCCCTTCCAGCCCCCATTTCAGCAGGCCGGTATAAGGTGTCAGGCTGGCAAAACCGGCGGGTTGTAAATGCTGAAATAACAGTTGCAGATTATCATCGCTGGCATAGTCAATCAGGCTGCTAAGTAACGAACTGCTCTGGAGTTGCTGGCGCAAACTATCCAGCCACAGGCTGCCCGGTTGCTGTAACAACTGCTGCAACAACACATTAAATTGCCGCTGCTGAGCCAGTGTCAGTTGCCCCTGCAATAATAATTGCTGCCATCTTTGCCAGCGCTTCAGCAATGGTGTTACCGTTCTTCCCCGCCCTGTTGCCGTAATCTGGGGTAATACAGCCGTATCCAGCCTGATGCGCTGGCTGAAATAGCCAGGTACGGTTTCATTGCGGGTAATATCAGAAATTTCAGGTGGCAGTTCAGCAATCCCGGCCAGTAGCAGGCTCAACTGCTTCAACAGCGGACTATGGCGGGCAAATGCCTGCTGGCTGAGTAGCAGCGTATGCAACATATGCTGCACCAGATTCTGCAATGACAAATTATCGTGTGCAGCCATTTGCTGCAGCAAAAAATACAGGTAGCTACGGCGATTAAACTGGCTGCCTCGGTCAGTCAGCAAGTAACTGAGACTCAGCTGCCATAAATGTCGCTGCCGCTGCCATAATGCCGGTGGCGCGGGTAATCTGGGTACCGAATCATCATGCTGCCTCGGCAGCATGAATAATTGCGGCTGTTGCAGCAACTGTACAATAAAAGGCTGGTCCACCGGAGCCAGCACCGCCGTCAGCGCTTCCAGCATGCTGTCACTGAGTCCGAATGCCAGCACAGTGCACAGATCACCACTGCCGGCCAGTTGTCGTAGGATCTGTACCAGCTCTTTACTGTGTTTAAGGTATAACGCCCAGTGCTGTTGCAGTGCGCTGGTGCGTGCCTGCCGCAGATCATCAATCAGTTGCTGCCGCTGCGCCCTGCTTAACAGCGCAATCACCTTGCCCGATTGTTGCCGGCCCGGCGGTAACAGCTGCCACAGCTGGTGGCGTAGCGCTTCACGGAAATTATGCTGCATCAGATAACGATCTGCCGGCAGGCGCAATGGCGGTAACTGCACACTGATGTATGGCAGCGTCAGTTGCTGTTCCTGCTCAAATTCATCCAGCACCTCGCACGCCACTGGCAGCAGCTCGTCAATAAATAACCGTTGTCCGCAATCCTGAAACCACTGCGCCATCTGTTCAGAGTAACAGCTGAAATTCAGCTCTGCCTGTTCAAGCCGGTGCATCGCTGGCCTCACTCGTTGCCATTTCGCCACTAAGCCGGGCAATAAAATGTGCCAGAGCCGTTCCGGCTGCCGATGTATCGTCCCCGGCTTTAACGGTACTGCGCCAGTATTTGAACAGACGTTCGTAACGATGCATTTGTTTAAAACTGAGAAAATAAACCTGACAACTCAGGTGAGGCGGGCAATTCAGTTGCAGGGTTTCACACACCAGTTGCTGAAATCCGGCATCGGCAAAACGGGCTGTCCAGGCCGGGCACAACACACTAATCCGGCCGGAGTAGAAATGCGCCGGTAAACGGCTTTCAGCTATCTCTGCCGGCCGGAGCATAATATGCTCCAGTAAATGCATCCCTTCTGATGCCTGGCTCAGGTAGCAGATAAAGCGGGCCAGACAATTTGCCTGAATCACTGCCGTGCGGGCACTCAGCCCGCTGCCCAGCAACCACCATTCATCACGCTGACTGTGTGGCACCTGTAACAGAACCTGATAACGGCCATTACCCGCCTGAGCCAGCCGGTAATGCTGCAACTGGCTGCCACTTTGCAATAACGCTTCAGGCACCGCCCGTCCTTGCCAGAATATTCCCTGCCCCAAACGCCGGCGCATTGCTGCACTGTCTGCACTAAAAGGCAGATTTAACTGCGGAACCGGCTGTAACAGTGGCTGCTCCGGGCCTGCCGTTTCGTCCAGGTACAGTAACGGCATAGCGGACGAACGCTGGCTAAGCGTAATATGATGCCGTAATAATGCGGTGGTCAGTGACTGCTCAGTCTGCGGCAAATCCAGCAGCAACGCCTGTTTACGGATAAAACCGCCTACTGCATCACGCCACAAGGGAGCATGGTAATCCGGTGCCGCAACCCGGTCGCGGGTCATCATGACGATTTGCCGCAGATACTGCACTTTTTGCTGTAAACGGCGCAGCGAGCCGCTCTGGGCATTCTGGTAATAATCGAAATGTTGCAGGCTGTGCTGATGCAGGCTTTCGCCATACAACGCCAGCAGGTAGTCCAGCAGCCGGTGCTTACGCTCCAGCACATCATCAAAACGCTGATACAGCTGTTGCAGATAATCAGCCATAGGTGACAGATGGAGCGCTTCCAGATCCGTGGCATGGCGGTTATCCAGCGCCTGATAGTAATAACTTTGCTGCAGACTAAACGGCGAAAACACAGCTGGCAGCTGCTGCAGCTGTGCCAGGAAATTAGCCAGCAACTGGTCAAACAGCTGCAAATACCCCTTTAGCTGCAGCTGCGGTACGTCACTTAACGCCAGCGGGCGCTTTAATCCGTAGGCCTCCGGAAACAGGTTCTGGATACTGTGATGTCTGTCAAGCCGTCGGTAATGTCCCCGGGGCGGCGGGCACAGGGTTTTGATATCAGT
>CAZXTH010000133.1:4692-8513 GCA_964643585.1 uncultured Pseudoalteromonadaceae bacterium | reverse complement strand
TACGGCTTTTTTAAACACCGTCACCGCCCGGAGATAGAACAAAACCTGGGCCGCAAAGTGGTGTTTACCCCTCATCTTGGCAACTGTAAACGCGGTATTCTGGCGACCAGCGTAGTAACACTAAAAGCAGGCGTTAATGCAGAACAGGTGGCTGCTGCGTTTAAACAGGTTTACCAGCATAAACCGTTGGTGCGGCTGGTATCGCATTCCCCAAATGTGGCTGATGTTGCTGGTACCCCTTATTGCGATATTTTCTGGCAGGTTGATGGCCAGCAGGTGGTGATTGTTTCTGCAATTGATAACCTGTTAAAAGGTGCTGCTGCACAGGCCATGCAAGCTGCAAATATGCGGTTTGGCAAACCTGAAACTGCAGGACTGTTTGCCGGAGTTGCCCATGAATAATACTCCTCTGGTTCTGAAAATGGGCGGGCGCCTGCTGCAGGATGATAAAGCGCTGGACGCGTTACTGGCTGTATGTGCAGAGCTGAAGCAGCAATATCCGCTGGTGCTGGTGCATGGTGGTGGTGATCAGGTTGATCAATGGCTGGCAAAGTTTGGTTTTACTACTGAAAAACAGGATGGGCAGCGGGTATCTCCTGCTGAACAGATGCCGGTGATTACCGGTGCACTGGCAGGTGCCGTAAATGCACATTTAGTTGCCAGAGCGTCTTTACAGCAACTGAAACCGGTAGGGCTGACGCTAGCCGCCGGCGGCAGTTGCCGCTTTGATATCAATACCAGGCTTGGCGCTGTCGGCATTGCTAAACCAGCAGATGCAACCTTATTGAATACTTTGCTGGCGCAGGGGTTTACGCCGGTATTCAGTTCTATCGGTCAAGCTGATGATGGGCAGCTATTGAATGTCAACGCTGATTTGGTCGCGGCGGCTATCTGTCAGCTGGTGAAAGGCCAGTTAGTATTACTGACAGATGTACCGGGAATTCTGGATGGTGCAGGCAAACTGATCCCTGAGTTAAGTGCCGCCGACGCTGATGCGCTGGTGACACAAGGTGTTATCAAAGGTGGCATGAAAGTCAAACTGGATGCTGCGCTTGAAACCGCACAGGCTCTGAAGCAGAGCATTACTGTTGCTGGCTGGCAGGATCCACAGAATTTATTAAATCTGATACGGCAAAAACCAGCAGGTACCCGTATTTATTGTTAATCCCCCTAAATATTATTAATCCCTTAAGAAAGGATGCCGTAAATACGGCAACACGGTTGTTAAAATGAGCACGCTCGTCAGAAGAAGTAACTTGTCACAATTATTAACCCTGGCCGAATTAACGCCAGAGCAATTGTCAGAACTGTTGACATTAGCCCTGCACATTAAACAAAACCCGGAGCAGTACAACAAAGTACTGGCCGGGAAGAGTATCGCCTTATTGTTTGAAAAGCCCTCGTTGCGTACCCGCGTCAGTTTCGATGTTGGTATTAATAAGCTGGGTGGTCACAGTGTGTATCTGGACCAGCAAAATGGTGCAATGGGCAAACGTGAAACTGTGGCTGATTTTGGCAGTAACCTGGCATGCTGGACTGATGCAATAGTTGCCCGGGTTTATTCGCAGAAAACGCTGGAAGAGCTGGCTGCAAGCAGCAAAAAACCGGTAATTAATGCGTTAAGTGACATTTATCATCCCTGTCAGGCGCTTGCTGATCTACTAAGCCTGAAAGAAAACCTTGGTGATTTATCCAAAGTGCACCTGGCATTTATTGGTGATGGCAACAATGTGTGCCAGTCATTGATGCTGGGGTCAGCATTAAGTGGTATGAAAATCACGGTGGTAACACCTGTAGGCTTTGAACCCGATGCCAAAGTGACGCAACAGGCTTTGGCAATTGCTGCAACGACCGGTGCGGTTATTACGCTTTCCCATGATTTAGCCACCGCGGAAGGTGTTGATGCGCTTTATACCGATACCTGGTTGTCTATGGGTGATAAAGCCGATCCTGAAACCATTAAGCAAACCTTTGCGCCTTATCAGATAAATAGTGCTCTGATGCAACAGACCGGCGCAAAATATTTTATGCATTGTTTACCTGCTCACCGCGGGCAGGAAGTGGCTGCCGACGTGCTCGACAGCGATGTTTCACTCGTTTTACAGCAAGCGGAAAACCGCATGCATGCCCAAAATGCTGTGTTAGTCAGTTTATTCTCGTGAGGACACTATGAGTATCAGTAAAGTTGTATTGGCGTATTCTGGCGGTTTAGATACATCAGCCATCGTGCCATGGTTAAAAGAAAACTATAACTGCGAAGTTATCGCTTTTGTGGCTAACGTTGGGCAGGGCGATGAAGAACTGGCTGGTGTAGAGCAAAAAGCACTGAATTCAGGCGCAAGCTCCTGTTATATCGTTGACCTGCGCGAAGAGCTGGTTAACGAAGTCATTTATCCTACGCTGAAAACCGGTGCTGTGTATGAAGGCCAGTACTTACTGGGTACCTCTATGGCGCGGCCAGTGATTGCCCGTGCTCAGGTAAAGCTGGCGCTGGAATTGGGTGCTGATGCGCTGTGTCATGGTTGTACCGGTAAAGGTAATGATCAGGTGCGTTTCGAAGGCGCTTTTGCCGCACTGGCCCCGCAATTAAAAGTGATTGCACCGTGGCGTGAGTGGGAGTTCAATTCCCGTCAGTCGCTGCTGAACTATCTGGCTGAGAAGAATATTCCTACTACCGCTTCTGCCACCAAAATTTACAGCCGGGATGCCAACTTGTGGCATATTTCGCATGAAGGCGGCGAAATTGAAAACCCGTGGAATGAGCCATCAGATCAAATCTGGATGTGGACCAAATCACCGGAACAGGCTCCGGATAAAGCAGAATACATTGAACTGAGCTTTGAAAAAGGCGAGCTGACCAAAATTAATGGTCAGGTTGTTGGTGGCGTTGAAGCGATTGAACAGCTGAATGCGGTTGGTTCTGAGCATGGCATTGGCCGGATTGATATTATCGAAAACCGTTTGGTAGGCATGAAATCCCGTGGTTGTTATGAAACACCTGGCGGCACTATTCTGGTTGCCGCGCTGCGAGGTCTGGAATCACTGGTCTATGACCGAACCTCACTGAAATACCGCGAAGAAGTTGGCCTGGAGTTCGCGCAGCTGGTTTATGATGGCCGCTGGTTCACACCATTAAAAGATGCCCTGCTGGCCGCTGCAACCTCTCTGGCTGACAGCCTGACCGGTGATGTGGTAATCAAGCTGTACAAAGGTAATGTGACAGTAGCAAAACGCCGTTCGCCAAATACCCTGTACTCTGAAGCTTTCGCGACTTTTGAAGGTGATGAAGTGTACAACCAGAAAGACGCTGCCGGTTTTATCCGTTTATACAGTCTGGCCAGCCGGATCAGAGCGCTGCACGCGAAATAAAAGGATAGCAACATGGCAATGTGGGGTGGTCGTTTCACTGAAGCGACCCTCGCGGAATTCCGCGATTTTAACGATTCTCTGAGTTTTGATTACCTGCTGGCACAGCAGGACATTCAGGCTTCCCGCGGCTGGACACAGGGGCTGTTGCAGGCCGGTATTATTACCGCTGATGAAGCACAGCAACTGGACAGTGCTCTGGCTGATTTAGCCGCAGCGATTGATGCTGACCCGAAGCTGCCATTGCAGACGCAGGAAGAAGATATTCACAGCTGGGTTGAAGCACAACTGACGGCCAAACTGGGCAATGTCGCGAAAAAACTGCATACCGGGCGCAGCCGTAATGACTTGGTGGCGACCGATTTGCGCTTATGGAGCAAACTGAATAGTCAGCAAGTACGCGAAACGCTGATAGCCGCTATTGGTGCACTGTTACAGTTTGCCCAGCGTGCTGG
>CAZXTH010000133.1:0-4682 GCA_964643585.1 uncultured Pseudoalteromonadaceae bacterium | reverse complement strand
CTGGTACTGCGGTAATGCCGGGCTTTACCCATTTACAGCGTGCTCAACCGGTACTGGTTGCGCACTGGGCACTGGCCTATGTTGAAATGTTTAAACGCGACCTGAGCCGGATTGACGATGCATTACAGCGGCTGGATGTATGCCCGCTGGGCTGTGGCGCACTGGCCGGTACTGGTATTGCCATTGACCGTACCGCATTGGCAGAACGTTTAGGTTTTGCCAGTGCCGCACTAAACAGCCTGGATGCAGTATCAGATCGCGATTACGTGGTGGAGCTGTCAGCAGCGGCCAGCATCTGTATGACGCATTTATCACGATTATCAGAAGATGTGATTTTCTTCTGTTCCGGCGAAGCGGGCTTTTTTAAACTGGGTGATGCGATAAGCTCTGGCTCATCCTTGATGCCACAGAAGAAAAACCCGGATGTGTTCGAGTTGCTGCGCGGTAAAACCGGGCGGGTACTGGGGCATCTGGTGGCGATTCTGCATGTATTGAAAGGTTTGCCGCTGGCATACAACAAAGATATGCAGGAAGACAAACAAGGCTTCTTTGATCTGGTCAGCACCTGGCAGCAGTCGTTACTGGTTCTGGCGACAGTGTTACCGCATTTATCGGTTAATGAGCAGCAGTGCCGTCAGGCAGCAGAGTTGGGTTATAGCAATGCTACCGATCTGGCCGATTATCTGGTGGGTAAAGGCGTGCCATTCCGTGACGCACACGAGCTGTCCGGCGAGCTGGTATTAAAAGCTTCGGCTAAACAGGTCGCGCTGGAAGCATTAAGTCTGGCTGAGTTACAGCAGGTCAGCCCGTTGATTGGCGAAGATGTATATGCAGCCCTGACTATTGAAGCCGGTTTAAGCAAACGCTCGGCGTTGGGTGGTACATCGCCGGCTCAGGTGATGACGGCGCTGATTAATGCCCGTAAATGGTTTGAAGCACTGTAGTCTGAGCGGCTGCGCTTCGGTTCTACTGTGTTAAAAACAGACTTAAAATGCTCATTTACTCTTTGTAAACTGCGCTTTTTTCGTCTGTTTTTGCCTTGTATATCCTTTGCTCGCCGGCTCTGATAGTTTGCAGCGAAAGTGGCTGATAGACGTTTAATTCAGCAGTAAAAAACGGTACAGTGCAAACTGTACCGTTTTTTTATTGTTGCAGGTTTATCAATGTCTAATTCTTCCCCGTTAGTGCTTATCGCCTTTCCTTGTCTGCCAGCGGTTGCTGCTAAAGCTCAGCAACTGTTTAACAGTTTTATCGTGTCTGAAGATGTCAGTACCGAACAGTTGCTGGCACTAATCCAGCAAAAACAGCCTGCTGCGGTGCTGGTGACTTTTGCGCATAAAGTCAGTGCTGATTTTATCCATGCGCTGCCGGATTCCGTCAAAATGATTGCCACCTGTAGCGTGGGTACTGATCATATTGACATTGCTGCGGCAAAGGCCAAAGGTATTCAATTAAGTAACACACCTGATGTACTGACAGAATGTACCGCCGATATCGCATTGCTGTTGTTGCTGAATGCCAGTCGACGTGGGCGGGAATATCAAGCCGTGATGGATAAAGGCTGGGGTGTACGTTTTGGCCAGTCTGAAATGCTGGGGCATAGCCTGCGTGGTAAAACATTAGGCGTGCTTGGTATGGGCCGCATCGGCCAGGCTGTTGCTGATCGTGCCCGAGCTTTTGGTATGAAGATTATTTATAACAACCGCAGACGCTTATCCGCAGCAAAAGAGCAGGGCGCTGAATATTTTGCTGACTTTGAGCAAATGCTGCCGCATTGTGATGTGTTATCGCTGCATGCGCCGGGAACACCAGAAACCCATCATATTATCAATCAGAAAACCCTGTCATTATTACCAGACGGCGCCATGCTGATCAACGTAGCCCGCGGCAGCCTGATTGATGAAAGTGCGCTGATACAGGCACTGGAAGCCGGTAAATTATTTGGCGCCGGGTTAGATGTATTTGAGCAGGAACCCGCCTATAACCAGAAGCTAAACCAATTTCCGAATGTGTTTCTAACCCCGCATATGGGCAGCGCTACAGTAGAAACCCGTACTGAAATGGGCATGCTGTGCCTGCAGAATATTGAAGCTGCACTGGCAGGTAAATCTTTACCAACACCGGTTTGAAATAACTACCTGCAGTAAAAAGAACAATGCCAGTCTGTTTAGCAGACTGGCATTGCTGGTTTGTAGAGTTTTGCAGTGATATTGAGATAGAAATGCGAGCTACTTTTGCAGCTAGGCGACTAACGATGCGTTTTTGATGTTGACAGTTATGCGGATGTTAACTTTTGCGCATGGCCAGCGTTTTATAAATAGTATCTTTATCTCGTTTACCTATTGCCAGTACATACACGACAACTTCATCATCAATAACTTCATAAGCAAGCCGATAACCTGCTGTTCGTAATTTAATTTTGTAAACAGCGTCATAACCACGTAGCTTCGCTGACAGTACATGCGGATTTTCTAACCGTTCAGCGAGCTTTTTTTTAAACTGAGCTTTAATTGGTAGTGCTAGTTTTTGCCACTCTTTTAACGCAATCGGCAGAAACTTTAGCTTATAGGTCATCGAGGTTTACTTCCACCGCATGGGGAAGTTGCGCTCGGCGACTTTCAACCAATTGTGATAACTCGTAATTATCCAGCATATCCATTAACCACTCATAGGTTTCAGCCGGAACAAGGTAAGCGGTAGGTTTGTTGTGGTTAAGAATAGCAACAGCTGCGCCATTAGCTTCATTAAGTAATGCTGTTGGGTTCTTTTTTAACTCTGAAATACTGGCTGAGTAGTCTGCTAACACCTGTCTCATAAAAAGACCTCAATTTAAGTGCGAAATTAAGGGCTAATTTTAGGGCAATATATTACTTAACGCCAGTGTTTGTATTTATAGCATAACGTTTGGGAAGGGGGGGGTTAGCCTTTGAGGCTTCCCCTTATCTAGGCTTGAAAGTCGATTTTCATCAAATTCATGACTACAGTAAAAATGTAGTGGCGATGTTATACACTAATGCTTACCACTTGGTAAATGTCATAGGCTTATACTCAAGCCTATCACTCAGATTTGGATATGTAGCCTCAATATATTCAATAGCTTCCTTATGATTGTTTATAATCTGAACTTGCCGTTTTCTATTAAAGTTAAGGTTTCCAACATTTACGACTTCCCCTGCCTTTATTTCAAATGTTGGCAAGCCAACGATTTTCTCTCCTTCTTTCCACGCACCAGGAATACACCACTCTATTTCCGGTGCTCCATACACACAGCGCATGATTACGTATTTACCCGGTTCAATATAAAATGCGTGAATTCCAAAAGGATCTTTTGACGAGTAAAAAGGAATCACAGCCCCTTCATAGTTTGCAAACTCCACTGTGTCAACGGTAGTTACAGTGCCATAGTCAAAACCTCCCTCAATCTTTTTGGTAATAAAAAGCACGGGTTTTTGGGCATCACCGAAGGAAGCCTGTATGACAACAACTGATTTTTCAGGTGAGACTTGAGCAGGAACAAAGTCGCTGCCCGGTTGCAAGTACTTAATGGAAGCGCACCCAGTTAAGTTTAAGGCTAATACAGCGATTACAATTTTAAGATAGCTCATAAATATATCCCTATCGGTGTATAACGCCTCAATAACCGGCGCAGCTTTGCTGCGTCCGGCGCCTTTGGCGCGAAGTTGATTGATTTGTTAGACAAGTAGCACAGACTACAGTCCAATCACCCGATTCCAGTCCGAAATATACATATACAGTCTCTGAAACTCGCTGGGTAAAAGCATTCGATTGTGCGCCATAAAGTGTCGGACTTTCTCAATTTCGTCCATTCTTTGCTTTAGCCAATGCTGCGATGGAATAACTTGAAAATGCTCCCACTTGTCGATGATAATCAGCGCAAGGTGACCAAAATCGACAAAGCCAAGCAAGTCAGTTTTCTCTCCCTCTAACCATGAATCCTTAAGTGCCGTATCTCGCCGACTTTCTGCATGCTGTTTTATCTTTCCTGGAATTTTTTCTATCCAATCATTCCCAATTTTTTCTTGTAACGTTTCCCTTATGAACCCTCTTATCTCATTCTCAAAGCAAAAGATAACAGCATATAAACGTGCCATCTCAAGAGCTTGATTTCGCCTTTGCACCGAGAACGGAGTAAGTGCATCTGCCAATAGCTTTTCTTCAGCTTCGGTTTGATCTGCGCCTATTTGAATGCCTGCGGACTGAAATTGAGAAGCCTCTGACTCAAACATCAGCCCTCTAAATAAGAAATCTCTTAGATCTTTACTTTTCAATCAGGTGCTCCCTTAGAGATTTAAATATGGCGTTATAAACCTCAACATCTTTTGAAGCGGGGAGATGGATCTGAATATTGTAATGCAGACCCGCTCCATAAATGGGAGGGATACCAGCACCTTCGGCGCCACTGTTCGCTGAGTTTGCAGGAGTTGGTGCTGGTGGAATTTCTGCTTCGGATTTTTTAGGTTTGGAGGAATTAGTAGTTTCTTTTAGGTCAGATAGCTTCAGCAATTCGTAGAAGTTGTTTGTCATCAGGCCTGCGACATTATCGCTGACATTGTGAAAACTTTTAAACTTTCCTTTTATTGCGGCTTTATCTGCATCGCTCGGGTGTTCTTTAATTAAAAAGATATCTCCATAAGCTTCACGCAATGCTTGTGCCATGACAA
>CAZXTH010000132.1:611-8517 GCA_964643585.1 uncultured Pseudoalteromonadaceae bacterium | reverse complement strand
GCCATTCCTGACTGACTGGCATATCCCACCAGCCAGGCTCCGGTTTCTGTTGTCGCTGCCGGAATATTAATATTCAAGATTGATATTTTGCGCTCACGCCAGCAAAACCAGGCTCTGAGAGCCAGTACAAGTAAGGTTAACTGGCTGCTCAGCCAGTTGATTTTGCCCAAACCAGAGTAAAAAGGCGCAAAAGGAACATAAAATAACCATAGTAGTATAATCACCAGTGCCTGCAGTAAAGTCTGTTCAAGCCAGTCAAAGCCTCGGAGTGGAGCAGGTTGATGATTGCGGTTTTTCAGCCAGAAACTACCTGCCAGTGCGGCAGCTGTCAGTGTAAAAAGCAACAAGGTATTATTGAATTCAGCCTGGTGGCTGCTCTGAGAGAATAAAGCCAGGGGGGCAATACTAAGCAACAGCGTAGTAAGGGAAAGCCATTCCAGTTGTGTCAGCCAGCGCTTCACCATTGTAAAAGTTGTTCCAAAAAAATAGGGGTAGTTCTGGCTACCCCCTAACTGCAAGACAAGTTTAAAACAACGACCAGAAGAGCCCATCATGGGCAGAACGACAGTCCATCCATAGAACTGACACTGACTATAATATCAAAAAATATTAAATGCAAATAATTCTCATTAAATTTATTGAGTATTGGTGCAAATTTATGCTGTTGCTCTGGCTTTAAGGTTTGTTCTTTCAGCAATGTTATGTATTACTTCTTATTAAGTAATTGCTTTTATTGATAATTGTTAATTTGCTTAGTATTTGCTAAATTATTTATTCAGTATATTTAATATCTGTGATTTTTATGTTTTTAACCCTGCTCTCCAGGGCTCTTTATTCCAACTGCCTGTAGCCGTTGCCGCAGATCTGGTAAAGCAGATTTGAGTATGATTTCTGGCAAGAAAACTAACCGATTGTTACGGTGGGTTACAGGGACAGGCATTCTGCTATCACCTGCTGCCGGGCAAGTTTCAATATAAGGCTGGTATGGATTGGGTTGATATTTTTGCAATATATCTTTATTGCCTCAGGCAGATATCGGTTGTTTTATTATTTTTTCTGCTGTTTTTTGCCCTGGATGATCTCTTTATTGATATTTATTACTGGACCCGCCGGTTCTGGCGGGCACTGTTTATTTATCGCAAACAGGATGTGTTTGACGAAAAGAGATTATTTCTGGGATACGAAAAACCTTTGGCGATTATGATCCCTGCCTGGCACGAGGTTGGTGTTGTGGGAAAAATGGCCGAGCTGGCTGCTTCGGAACTGGATTATGAAAATTACCAGATTTTTGTAGGTACCTATCCTAATGATCCCGGCACCCAGGCTGATGTTGATGCGGTATGCCAGCGTTTTCCCAATATTCATAAAGTAGTTTGCGCCCGCCCTGGCCCTACCAGCAAGGCTGATTGCCTGAATAACGTGATTGCCTCTATTCTGGAGTTTGAACGTAAGGCCAATATCCATTTTGAAGGCTTTATTCTGCATGATGCAGAAGATGTTATTTCGACTATGGAACTAAGGCTGTTTAATTACCTGCTTCCCAGAAAAGATCTTATTCAGCTGCCGGTATATCCGTTTGTTACCAGCTGGTTTGCGTTTACCTCCGGCCATTATCTTGATGAATTTTCAGAGATGCATGGTAAAGACGTTGTCGTGCGTGAGGCCATGGTTGGCCAGGTTCCCAGTGCAGGCGTGGGTACCTGTTTCAGCCGTCGTGCGATACTTAAGTTATCAGAACAAGGTGATGGCTTGCCCTTTGATGTGCAGTCATTAACCGAAGATTACGATATCGGCTTCCGGCTTAAACAGTGGGGTATGGAAGAGATTTTTGTCCGGTTTTCAGTAACGGATTCAGAACTGGCCAGCTTTGCAGAAAAGAAACGCAGCCGTAGTAAGACCGAAGGTAATGTAGTGTGTGTGCGGGAGTATTTTCCTGAGACATTTACGACTGCTGTGCGGCAGAAGAGTCGCTGGATTATTGGAATTGTGTTTCAGGGGATGAAAACCCACAAATGGAGCCGCGACTGGAAGATGAATTACTTTCTGTGGCGTGACCGTAAAGGGTTGATTAGCTACTTTGTCAGTTTTCTTGCTATGGTGCTGTTTGTTCAGCTCAGTGCTTTATGGCTCTATGGTTTCTTGTCCAAAGATCCTTACCGGTTTATCAGCGTTTTCTCATCTGATCCGTTGCTGACTACATTATTGGGTATTAACCTGTTGTTGTTCTGCAACCGTATGCTGCAGCGTTTTATCTTTGTTCGCCGCTACTATGGTGTAGTGCAGGGCCTGCTTTCTATACCCCGCCAGTTCTGGGGCAATATTATTAATTTCTTTGCTAACCTGCGGGCTATCCGGCAGGTAATGATGCATGGCGACCCCAGGCGGGTTGCCTGGGATAAAACACAGCATGTTTACCCCACAGTCAGCGACCGCCAGTTAGGGCAATCCTTAGGGACTATCCTGCTTGAACAGCAGCAAATCACAATTGAGCAGCTTGATCTGGCGTTAGAGCAGCGCTTCCGTGGTGAGCGGTTGGGACAGGCAATGCTGCGATTGCGGCTGATTACGCCATCTGCCCTGGCTGCTGCCCTGGCGAAACAAGCATCTGTAGAATACCGTCTCATAGACCCTTTTGCGCTTTCTTCAAAAGTTGTAATCCAGTTTCCTGAGAAGATTGCATTCAAGTACGCCGTTATTCCTATAGAAGAGCAAGGTAATGTCCTGATTCTTGCAAAAGAAAGCGCCCTGTCGCCGGTTGCCAGAAATGCGATTGAGCGCCAGCTTAATCACCGCAAAATACGTTATGTCATTTGCCAGAGTGGTGCCGTGACCTTAGCAATAAGGTACTGGTATAAGTTTGATAAAAGTGCAAACCCGGATCCTTTGCTGCAACAGTGGCAGGCTGAAGGTACCTTGACTACTGATGAAGCAACAGTATTACGTGAACGTTATTTTTCCAGCCAGTTGCTGTTTGGGGAAGCTTTATTACAAGCGTCGTTGCTTAATCCGGCAGTAGTTAATCAGGTTTTGCTGAATTTTGATTATGGCGGACAGCAAAAACTGGGTGAGTATCTGGTGGGTGAAGGTTTAATCACGGAAGACGTATTACAGGAAACGTTGCAACTACAAAAACAGCGGCAGCGTACCATTCAGCAATTACGGGATGAGTTTAAACAACCATTAATGGCAGGCAAAGGATGAAAACACTCCGGATCTGGTTTTTAGCCTGTGCAATCTGGAGTCTGGAAGCGCAGGAGTGGGAGCAATCGCTAACCGACTTTCAGCAATTCCGTATTTATCCGCATGTGGATATGGCTGCCAGGATGCAGCAAAAACATAATTATAGTGCAGCAGCAGCAGAGCTTAACCGGGCTTTGTCCATAGTGCCTGACCATCCGCCATTACTGTTGATGTTATTAGATATTCAACTGGCTATTCCTGACATAGCGGCAGCAATTAATACGCTGGATCGCTTACCGGCAGATAAAAGGCCCGCTGCCGTTGAGCATTTGCTGCAAAGCTCCCTTGCCCATGATGCTGCGCCTGCACAGCATATATTCCTTTCTTTATTGCCCAGGTTACAACCTGCTGAGCAGCAAAGGGGCGTATTTCTGCTAAGCCAGCGGTTGATTGGGCAGCAACAATACTTGTCGGCTTATCAGCTATTAATGCAGTATCAGGTTATTTCTCCGGAGTTGTTATTACAGCGGGCAACACTGGCAGAGCAATTGGGTGAAAAAGCTCAGGCGCTGGCAGATTTACAACAGCTGCAACACACTGATACATCTGACGGGCTCGCTGCACACTATTGCATGTCTTTACTGCAGAGTGGTCAGTTATCGCAGGCAAAACTACTGGCGGATACCGCTCCTGAAAGTGACTGGGCAGCCGGTTGTTACCGGCAGTTGTTGCAAACCCAACTGGCAGCAGGCAAGTGGGAGGAAGCTGAGCAGAGTTTCAAATGGCTGGCACAACATCAGCATTTAAATCAGCAGGAATTACAGCAACGATATCAGGTTGCAATCAACAGCGGGCAACAGGCTCTGGCGAGAGAGCTGGTATCAGGCATTGAGTCATCCTGCATGCAACAGGTGGTTATGCTGGAGCAAAGTGGGGCTGTTGCTCAGGCAAAAGCGCATTTTTCAGGCTGCCAGGCAAAGGATGATGCTGAATTATGGTTAAGCTATGCCGAGCGCTGGCTTACTGCCACACAATTAAATGCAGCCAGCATACCTGCCCGGTGGCAGGCACAAAAAGATAATCTGGTGCACCAGAAGCAGATTACTGAAGGCGACTATGACACGTTAGCCAGAAGCCTTTTTTCAAAACCATTGCACCGGCAGGACTATCAGTTGCTGCTGACCGTTGCTGATCGTGCGAAAACGTCAGAGCAGCGGTTACGGTACTATGAGGCTTTGTATAACGCTATGCCGGATACTTACCTGCTGGACAGGTTAACAGACTTATATGTTGAGAATGAGCAGCCACAACAGGCATTGTCTGTGATGCTGGCAGCTTTGCCATTCTCAGCTGAACAACAACAGCACCCAATGTTACCTGCAAGGTTAATCAATCTGTTACAGCAACAACCTCCGCAAAGCCTATTGCAGATCTTACCGCAACTTAATGAGTGGAATATACAGCGTTCCGGCCGCGCTGAATTATGGCGTCTGGCAGGAGACTGCCAGCAAGCAGCAGCATTGCTTTCTCCGCAGCCTGATAGCCCGGAAGGCTGGCAGACGCTGGCTATGTGCGAAAATAAAGCACAGCCTGCCCTCGCAGTACAGCATTGGCAGCAGTTGTACAATGTTAAACCGGAAAGCAGATATCTGAGAGAAATGGCTTACCTGTACCAGCGGTTAAATCGGCCAGAGCAGGCATTGCAACAATTGCAGAAAATCCCTGAAGCCCAGCTGACAGAAACAGATCAGCTTGAGATTGCGATGCTGGCGCGGCAAACCGGAAACCTGCCACTGGCATTATCTGTGTTAGAGCAGCTTACTCCGGCAACGCCAGAGCTACAGGCCGGGAAGTGGGCAGAACTGGCAACGCTTTATCAGCAGCTGAATCAGCCAGAGCAGGCAGAACATGCATGGCAGCAAGCATTAACTCTGGCACCTGAATATCCGGAATATCTGGCCGGTTATGGCTATTTCCTTAGTGATAAGCAGCCTGAAAAAGCGCTGCAATTATTACTCAAAGCGCATGATTCCTCTCAGTATCAGCAAAATCCGCAAATCAGTGCCCAGCTTGCTTACCTGTATCAGCGCACAGGTGATGTAAGCCAGACTCATTACTGGGCTGGCCATGCTCTGGAGGGGCTACAGGCACTTGATGGTACCGGGGTACGGGATGATGATACTTTACTGGTTTTACAGCGTTTATATCATCAGGCTTTATCCCACTGGCAATTTAGTGCCAGTACTGTTTTATCAACCGGTAATCATCTGACTAATGAACAAGGGGGAGTACAAAACCGGCAGGCCAATATCCAGACAAAGTACAGCCAGACTATTAAAGCAGAATACTTTACCAATCCGCTGTTGCGCGATTTTATGTTGTTTGGTCTGCTGACCACCAGCGGAGAATCCGACATTACCGAAATACAGGGCACTCAGCTTGGTGTCAGTTATAAACCTCTGAATCACTATAACGTATGGCTGACCGCTGCAATGGAAAAAGTTCCTTTATCAGACGGTGACTGGCAGAGCCAACTACGAATTACCGGTGACTTTCTGAATCGGCCGCCATGGCAGGAAGACTGGCGGCCAAAAGAAAGCCGGTGGTGGGAAAGAAAGCTCTATGCTGATCTGGTGCTGTGGCCTGAGAGCGGTAATCGCCTTGCACAGTTGCGTTATGCGCAGGGCCCGGTATGGAAACTGGGACGGTATCCGGCGAACACGATTAAAGGGTATGGTCTGTTTCAGTTTGACTATCAACGTTTTAAAAATAATCAGTATGGTAATGATACCGAGCAACAATGGAGCACTGGGCTTGGAGTGCAATGGCGAACCTGGGGCGGATTGGCGTTACAGCGTAAACTGGAGATCAACCTGGAATGGCAATATCAGCTGCATGGCGACTTAAACGATCAGCATACTTTGCAGTTATTGGTTTATACGGTGTGGTAGCTTGTGCTCCACACATAATGCCAACGGATCATACTGCTTTTTATCAGCCTTTAAACCGCGATACCGTACTCCGCCCGGCTGATTGGCAGCGTTTGTTCAAGCAGGCTCATCAACAAGGATTGTCAGCGTTGGTTGTTCAATGGACCCGCTATGGAGAACAGGATTTTATGGCGGCAGACCGCCAGCTGCAGCAGGTTTTTCAACTGGCTTTACGGTATAACATCCGCATCTGGGTTGGGCTGGCAGCTGATCCTGATTACTTTCGCCAGATGGAACAGCCCTTCGAGCAACGTCAACACTATTTGCAGCAGCAACTGGCAATCAATCTAGAGCAGCTAAACCGGTTACATTTCCTGCTGGGTGAATATCAGCCCATTTTTGCAGGCTGGTATCTGCCGTTTGAAATTCATGATAATGATCTGAACAATGTTGAGCAGGCCACCTGGCTAAGACAGCAACTGAAGACTTTTGCTGTAAGTGCCGGGGATACGGTTGCTGTCAGCACTTTCAGTAATGGTAATCTGCAGCCAGAGAGTTTTGCCAGGCAACTGCAGTTACTGGCAGATGACGGGCTGACGGTCTGGTTTCAGGATGGCAGTGGTGCAGCATTGTTAGGTGGTGAAGGCAGAAATACATTGCTGCAGCAACTGGATTGCCGGATAGGGGTTATTATTGAAGCCTTTCGCCAGCCGCAATACGGAGAAAGTTTTTCCGCCAGGCCCGCTTCAGGAAAGGAATTGTCTAACGCAACAAACGCTATTCGTAGCTGCCATCCTAAGCTTTATTTTTCGTTACGCTATCTGCCATATTCTTCAGGAATGCTGCCCCTTAAAGATTAATCTCTCTGCTCACAGTTGCAAATTTCATCATATCTGCTATTTTTGTTTCGTTTTGAAACTTAAATGAAAGATATGAACAAGCGAAATACTCAGCAACGCCGTCATTTGATTGTCTCCCGGTTGCAGCAACAGGGGGAGCTCTCTGTTGAACAATTGGCAGAGCAGTTTCAGACCTCAGAGGTCACTATTCGTAAAGATCTTACTGTATTGGAGCAGGCTGGGTTGCTGTTGCGCCGTTATGGTGGGGCTGTACCTGTACCGCAGGATTTTGTCAGCGATAGTAGCTTACATGAAGTTTCGAATCGAAAGTTAGCTATTGCTAAAGCTGCCGCAACACTGATTAAAGATCATTACCGTATTATTATTGACAGTGGTCGCACTACGGCAGCGTTACTGCCGGAACTGGCTAGTAAACGCGGACTGGTAGTGATGACTAACTCTCTGGCTGTGGCTAATGCACTGCGCGAGCTGGAGAACGAACCAACCTTGCTGATGACCGGTGGTACCTGGGATCCGCAATCAGAGTCATTTCAGGGGCAACTTGCGGAACAGGTGCTACGCTCATATGACTTTGACCAGCTGTTTATTGGCGCTGATGGTATCGATCTAGAACGGGGTACCACAACTTATAACGAGCTATACAGCCTGAGCCGGGTGATGGCGGATGTATCCCGTGAAGTGATTGTCATGATTGAGTCTGACAAGCTGGGCCGGAAAATACATAACCTGGAATTGCCGTGGTCTGCAATTAAAGTACTGGTGACAGATCAGGGCCTGCCAGAAGCGGATGCCAGAAAAATTGAACAACAGGGTGTAACGGTGATTCGGGTTCAGGCCTGATTAACCGCGACAACTTAAGCTGAACTTTATCCGGTGACACCGGGAATGACAGAAAATCTGGAGTGATTTATGTGTGGAATAGTAGGTGCCGTATCA